>CAYUOS010000045.1:10013-22218 GCA_964446435.1 uncultured Rikenellaceae bacterium
AGGGCGTAGAGGGCGTAAAAAGCGTAGAGGTTTAATGGAAAGCAGTAGCATTCATCCGTACGGAAGCAAGCAGGAGTCTTTTGACAAGCGGTACCTTGAGATGGCTCTGATCTGGGCACAAAACTCCTACTGCAAGAGAAGGCAGGTTGGGGCTCTTATTGTCAAAGGCCGTATGATTATCTCTGATGGTTACAATGGTACACCGGCCGGTTTCGAGAATGTATGCGAAGATGAAAATAATGTCACAAAGCCATATGTGCTTCATGCCGAAGCGAATGCAATAACCAAGGTTGCCAGGTCAAACAATTCAAGCGAAGACTCAACCCTTTATGTTACAAGTTCTCCATGTATGGAGTGCTCGAAGCTTATAATCCAGGCAGGTATAAGGAGAGTTGTTTACTGCAATGAATACCACAAGACTGATGGCCCCGATCTTCTTGCCAGAGCCGGCATAGAGATTGTTTATATTGACCTCGAAAAGAATTTGTATGAAGTCAGGTAATACAATTAAAAATATAATTCTACCCCTCGTAATTGCTGTTTCTGTGGTTGCAGGGCTACTTATCGGCTGGTACCTCCCCGGCAAGAAGACAGTTCATTCGATATCAGGTTTCCCGCCGGCAACAGATAAGATAGGAACCATAATGTCGATAATAGACTCGAAATATGTCGATGAGGTTAACCGGGCTGAACTTGAGGAGGTGGCAATTCCTGCCCTGCTGCGCAAACTCGACCCCCATTCTGTCTACATCCCTGCCAGAGACCTGGCACGAGCCAATGAACCTTTACAGGGAAACTTTGACGGGATTGGAATTACCTTCAACATGATTACTGATACCATACTGGTAATCAGCACCATATCAGGTGGCCCGTCAGAAAAGGCAGGCCTGATGGCAGGAGATAAGATTATCTATGTCAATGATTCCCTGGTAGCCGGAAAAAATATACCTGACGAGAAGGTTGTCAGCATGTTGAAGGGGCCAAGGGGTACTACGGTAAGGGTTGGTGTCATGCGCAAAGGTGTAGATAATCTTATGAAATTTGAAATTACCCGCGATAAGATTCCTATACATACAGTTGATGTAGCGTATATGATAGATGAAACCACGGGTTTTATCAAGATTAACAACTTTGCCCTTACAACCTACGATGAGTTTCTTAAAAGCCTTAAGGAGCTGAAGTCGTTGGGTATGCAGAATCTGATAATTGACCTGAGGGGCAATTCAGGTGGAGTGATGGATGCGGCCACCAGAATTGCAGATGAATTCCTGAAGGAAGGGCAGATGATCGTTTATACCGAGGGACGGAAGTACCCGAGAGAGGAGATCAGGGCTACAAAAGCGGGTAATTTCCACGACGGAGAGCTTATCATACTGATTGATGAGTGGAGTGCCTCAGCAAGCGAGATTGTCGCAGGTGCAATTCAGGATAACGACAGGGGAACGATAATCGGGCGCAGATCTTTCGGGAAAGGATTGGTACAGGAACCGGTTATGTTCCGTGACGGATCGGGTATGAGGCTGACGATTGCACGTTACTATACTCCCACCGGAAGATCTATTCAGAAGCCCTACAACAATGGCTATGAAGACTACTACAACGACCTCAACGACAGGTTTCAGAGAGGTGAATTTCAGGTTGCAGACAGCATTCACCTTCCTGACTCGCTCAAGTTTACGACACCCGGCGGACGAACGGTCTTTGGAGGAGGAGGGATTATGCCTGATATCTTCGTGCCGATAGACACTGCAGGGATATCGCAATACTTCCTTCAGGTAAGAAACAGCGGGCTGATATACAGGTATGCGATGAGGTATACTGAGGATAACCGTGAAACACTGTCGAAATACACCGGTGTTAAGGAGCTTGAGAGTTACCTTGACAAGCAGGCGCTGCTGGAGAAATTCATGACATTTGCTGAAGGCCAGGGAATAAGACGTAACAGAGATGCGAAAGATATTTCAGGAAGCCTTATAGAGATACAGATTAAAGCATACATTGCAAGGAACATCCTTGACAACAAAGGTTTTTATCCGATCTGGAAAGAGCTTGACCTGACTTTAAAGATAGCCATCGACTTCCTTAAGGAAAGTTCAGGCTCTTGAGTTCTCACCATATACCCTGAAGGCAAACTCGGTAACGGCTGTCAACGATCGCTCAGGCTCTTCAATGAATCCAAGATGCCCTGATTCAAACAGAGTTACCATTGTTGCATTGGCGGGCAACCGCATTGCCCCTGTAACTTTCCCGAAGTCAATATACTGGTCGTGAGCACCCAGAATAATCAGGAGCGGCACGTTTCCCTTTTCGAGCAGATCAATGCGCGATGGTCTCGAAATCATTCCCCTGAGAATGGCAATAATCCCCTGATCGGACGTCTGTGATGCAATCTCATTGAAACGTTCAATCTCATTTTTCATAACCGGAATATTTTGCGGGGCAAACATCTTGATTATGTTTCCGGGGTACATAATATTCTTTCTTCCCGCTCCTACAACAGCTATCTCCCTTTTCCTCCTTTCGATAGCCTCGTCACTGTCGGCAAACGGGTGTGAATGAAAGAGACAATATCCTGCAATTCTCTCAGGGTATTTCTCAAGAAATGCGAGGGTAACATAGCCTCCCAGTGAATGGCCCGTCATTAATACCTTTCCGACCCTGAGGTAGTCAAGGAGCTCCCAGACACTACCGGCCATAATTTCCATTGAATGCTCTTCAGAGACTACATCTGACTGACCGTGACCCGGCAGATCGACGGAGATTACCCTGAAATGTCGTGCAAGGGCCTGGGAGAAGCTTTCCCAGACAAGCATAGACTCAAGGTAACCATGCAGCAGGATAATTGCATCACCCTGTCCGCTTTCCCTGTAGGCTATACGTTTGCCGGCCTTGTTAGGATAAAACAATATCATCTGCAGCAAAGTTAGGAATTACCCTCCACATAAAATAAAGGTAAAATGCATTATATGTTTACGAACAGGGGGGTATTTATTGGAAATATGTTAAAATAGGTCTATTTTTAGGGTTACCGATTTTCTTAATTTTTGTTAACCTGTACAAAAACCACCTAACCAATGAACAGAATCCTTTATTCTTCCATTTCAAAGAAATTTGTGATGGCCCTGGCAGGACTGTTCCTACTAGCTTTTCTGCCTGTGCATCTTGTCATCAATCTAATGCTTCTCAATGACGACCCCGAACCCTTCAACAAGGCCGCCCACTTCATGGCCTCCTTTCCTGTGATCAAAGTCGTTGAAGTGCTGCTCTTCGCTGCAATAATGGTACACATAGTATATGGAGTACTGCTGCAGATTCAGAACTGGATGGCCCGGCCTGTCGGCTACAAAGTAGTCAACAAGTCAAAGACATCTGCATTCTCAAGGTTTATGATCTGGACAGGGGGATCGATATTCATCTTCCTGATACTGCACTTTTTCAACTTCTATTTCATAAAACTCGGATTTGTTGAAGGTGATCCTGAGAATTTCTATGCTGTTGCGCATCAACTCTTTAAAATCCCGAAGTACAATATAATATACTGGATTTGCTTTGTATTGCTTGGGCTGCACCTTTACCATGCATTCTATTCAGCGTTCCAGACGCTTGGCCTGAATCACAGGCTCTGGACCCCGGTAGTCAGGGTCGTAGCCATCGTGTATGCAGTAATATTACCTCTCGCATTCGCTTACATCCCGTTTGTGATATGGATTCTCAAGTAATACTCTGAACCGAAAAGCTCAAAACCATGACAAAAATAGATTCCAAAATACCTGAAGGACCAATTACTGAAAAGTGGACCCGTTACAAACAGTCTGTAAAGCTGGTGAATCCGGCAAACAAGAAGAAGCTTGATATAATTGTAATCGGCACCGGACTGGCAGGAGCAGGGGCAGCAAGCGCCCTCGGAGAACTGGGTTACAATGTAAAGAACTTTTGTTACCAGGACAGTCCCAGAAGGGCTCACTCGGTAGCAGCCCAGGGAGGCATAAATGCAGCCAAAAACTATAAGAACGATGGAGACAGCATTTACCGTCTCTTTTATGATATGGTAAAGGGAGGAGACTTCAGGGCAAGAGAGGCCAATGTATATCGCGCTGCCGAGGTCAGTAACGATGTGATAGACCACTACACAGCCCTTGGGGTTCCGTTTGCACGCGACTATGGGGGAACACTAGACAACCGTTCATTCGGAGGCGTGCAGGTTTCACGAACATTCTATGCCAAGGGACAAACAGGGCAGCAGTGCCTTTTGGGGGCATATTCATCGCTCAACAGGCAGATAAGCCTTGGTTCGGTAAAGATGTATCCGCGCAGGGAAATGCTTGAGCTGGTAATAGTCAACGGCAAGGCAAGAGGCATAATTGCACGAAACCTAATAACAGGAGAGATAGAAAGACACTCGGCACATGCGGTCGTTCTCGCCACCGGGGGATATGGTACAGTATATTATCTGTCAACACTTGCTGTAAACTCAAACGCCTCTGCAGCATGGAAGGCCCATAAAAAGGGAGCCCTCTTTGCAAACCCGAGCTTCGTACAGATACACCCCACAAGTGTTCCACAGCTCAACGACTATCAGGCTAAGCTGACGCTGATGTCAGAGTCACTAAGAAATGATGGTCGGATATGGGTTCCGAAAAACAAGGATGAGAAGAGACACCCAAATGACATCCCTGAGGAGGAGCGTGACTATTTTCTCGAGCGCCGTTACCCGGCATTCGGGAACCTTGTCCCCCGCGATGTTGCATCACGAGCTGCCAAGGAACGTTGCGACGCAGGCTACGGTGTAGGAAAAACAGGCCTCGCAGTAAACCTTGACTTCCGTGATGCAATCAAAAAGCAGGGAAAGAAGGCGATTGAAGCCAAGTATGGCAACCTCTTCGAGATGTACAAAACAATCACAGGCTCTGATCCCTATGACGAGCCGATGAATATCTACCCGGCAGGCCACTATACCATGGGCGGATTGTGGGTCGATTATGAACTCATGACAACGATACCCGGCCTGTACGCTATTGGTGAAGCCAATTTCTCCGATCATGGCGCCAACAGACTAGGCGCATGCTCGCTGATGCAGGCCGCCGGTGACGGATATTTCATACTTCCCAATACCATCTCCAATTACCTGGCCGATGACATCAAAACACCCCGTATATCAACCGAATTAAAGGAATTTGAAGAGGCCGAGCAATCTGTCAGAGAAAGAATAAACAAACTACTCTCAATAAAAGGATCACAGACAGTTACCTCCTTCCACAAAAGACTGGGAAGAATAATGTGGGATTATTGCGGGATGACACGCAATGAAGAGGGCATGAAAAAGGCCCTTGTTATGCTGAGGGAACTGGAAGAGGAGTTCTGGAAAGATGTGAATGTCCCTGAAACCAATGAGGAGGTGAATCAGGAACTTGAGAAAGCCGGCAGGGTGGCTGACTACTTTGAGCTTGCAGAGCTGATGGTCACCGACGCACTGCACCGCACTGAATCATGCGGAGCACATTTCAGGGAAGAGAGTCAGACACCTGAGGGCGAAGCAATGCGTAACGACAAGGAGTTTGCCTATGTTGCCGCCTGGGAGTACAATGGCAAAGGCAAGCCACACACACTCCACAAGGAGGTTCTGACATTTACAGAAGTGGAAATGAAGGAGAGAAGTTATAAGTAATCTGTTAACCACCTGAAAAATAGAATTGAAATGAAGATCAGACTTAACATATGGCGCCAGAAAAGCAGCAAGGCAAAGGGAAAATTCGTCATATACGACTTTGACGGGGTATCTCCTGAGATGTCATTTCTTGAGATGCTCGACGCCCTCAACACAAAACTGATAAAGGAGGGTAAAGAGCCTGTCGCATTTGACCATGATTGCAGGGAGGGTATCTGCGGATCATGCGGTATGTATATTAACGGTTACCCCCACAGTCCAGTACCCGGTATAACCACCTGCCACCTCTCAATGAGATACTTCCGCGATGGTGACACGATTACCGTTGAACCATTCAGGGCTGCACCATTTCCTGTAATCAAAGATCTGATGATAGACCGCACTCCTCTCGACAAGATTCAGGTAGCAGGAGGGTTCATCTCGATTAATACCGGAGGCGCACCTGATTCAAACGCCTCACCCTGCAGCAGGAAGAATGCCGATCTGGCATTTGACGCTGCCTCATGCATCGGATGCGGGGCATGCGTCGCTTCATGCAAGAATGCATCTGCAATGCTCTTCCTTTCTGCCAAGATTTCACAGCTTGCCCTGCTTCCACAAGGAAAGGTCGAGGCGAAGGAGCGGGTAAAGGCAATGGTTTCGGTAATGGATGAACTGGGATTTGGAAACTGCTCAAATACAGGGGCATGCGAAGCACAGTGTCCGAAAGGCATTAAGCTCGAGAATATTGCGAGACTCAACAGAGAGTACTATAAAGCATACTGATACCAGACTGAGACCGGGGGCACGAAAGCCCCCGGTTTGGTTATCGTGCAATTCAGCACCTGTTAAAAGTACTTAAATTGCCCATCGGTATAAGCAACAAAATTGAATGTTCTATTCACTAATTGATATATTTGGAGTTAAATCAAACACCAGAGTACCATGAAACGATATCTTATCCTATCCGTAGCCATCCTGTTCGGTATACAGACGGTCAGTTCACAGGTAATAATCAGGAGAGATCCGGCGATTCAGCAAATGGTAAGCCAGGTATCGGCCCAGAGAATAGAACAGCACATTCTGAAGATGGTTGGCTTTCACACAAGGCATAATATGAGCTCGCAGGATGACCCGGCAAAAGGTATTGGAGCTACCTGGAACTGGATTAAGCAGGAGTTTGAGAGTTACATTCCGGCCTCGGAGGGCAGGTTAACGGTAGAGTTTGATGATTACACCACCGGTGGCCCCAGGCAGCGTTTGCCTGAAGAGGTTCGACTCAGGAACGTCATTGCAACCCTAAAAGGGACAAACCCCAACGATGACCGCATCATTCTCGTAATGGCACACCTTGACAGCAGGGCGGCACGTGATCTCGACTATACCACATTTGCCCCGGGAGCCAATGATAACGGATCGGGAGTAGCTGCCATACTTGAGATGGCCCGTATAATGTCAGGCCAGAAATTTTCAGGAACCATTAAATTCGTGGCTCTCTCAGGTGAGGAGCAGGGCCTCATGGGAGCCCGTCATCTGGCTGCAAGGGCCAGGGATGAGAACTGGAACGTCATTGCAGTGCTTAATAATGATATGATTGGAAACTCGGGGTCGAGCGAAACCCTGTTAAACGACAATACACGGGTAAGGGTTTTCAGTGAGGGTGTACCCGCTTTCGAAACAGATGCCATGGCTAACCTCAGACGTTACACATCAGGTGAGAATGATGGTAAGGCAAGGCAGTTGGCGAGGTATATCAAGGAGGTCGGAGAGAGATATGTCGATCAGATAGACGTTACCCTGGTCTTCCGCAATGACAGGTTTGGAAGGGGCGGCGACCATACACCCTTTGCCCAGCTGGGCTTCACGGCTGTCAGGATTTGCGAATTCAATGAGAATTATGACCGCACCCATCAGGTTGTAAGGGTTGCCGACGGAATTCAATACGGAGATCTTCCTGAGGGTGTCGATTATGAATATGTCAGGAAAAACACCGGCGTCAACCTGGCTACAATTGCCAATCTTGCAAACGCTCCCTACGAGCCTGTGAATGCAGGTATCCGAATGTCGGGACTGAGCAACAGTACTACCATTGGCTGGGAAGAGCCAAAGCAGGGGAAAAAGCCAGCAGGGTATTATATACTTATGCGCGAAACATATATGCCCCTATGGCAGAAGAAGATTTTCGTTGCCGGCACAGAGGTTACAATACCCTATTCGAAAGATAACTACTTCTTCGCCATACAAGCTGTAGACGAGCAGGGGCATGAAAGCCTTCCCGTTTTTCCCGGCCAGCTAAGGAGATAGAACCTCTACTCCTGACATACCTTCTCGATCTCCTCTACCGTTTTGGGTATTGGCTTGCCGAGAACTTCGTGGCCGGTTTCGGTTATCAGGATATCATCCTCGATGCGTGCACCTCCAAAGTCACGGTACTTCTCCACTTCACCCCAATTGATGAAATCGGTATGCATCTTGTCTGCTTTCCATCTGTCTATCAACTCAGGAATGAAGTAGCAACCCGGCTCAATTGTAAATACATGCCCGGGCTTGTAGGGAAGTGCAAACCTCAGGAATCTGGTACCGAACTGAGTGCTGCGCTTAACCTCATCGTTGTAGCCCACATAATTCTCCCCGAGAGATTCCATGTCGTGAACGTCAAATCCCATCATATGCCCCAGACCATGTGGCATAAAGAGGGCGTGTGCACCTGCCTCAACAGCGTCATCAACGTTGCCCTTCATGAGTCCCAGATCTTTCAGGCTTGAAGCAATAACACGGCAGGCGAGGAAATGGACATCCCTGTTCGAGACACCGGGTCCGGTTGCCTTGATCGCCTCCACATTGGCCTTCAATACCACCTCGTATATATCCTTCTGCCTCGGTGAGAATTTCCCTCCCACAGGTGTAGTACGGGTAATATCGGAGCTGTAGCACATGTTTGTCTCTGCTCCACAGTCAGATATCATCATTCTGCCGACCTTAAGCGTGTTGTGGTGGGCGTGATTGTGAAGAGTCTGCCCGTTGATGGTAAGGATAATCGGGAATGAAGGGCCTCTGCCAAGGGAGAGAGCTATGCCCTCAATCCTTCCGAATATCTCCTGCTCAACAACACCCGGCTTGCACATCTTCATTGCTGTTACCTGCATCTCGTATGCTATATCCACAGCCTTCCTGATCTCATCAACTTCCCAGGGTTCCTTAATTGATCGCAGAGCTACAACCGCCCTGATAAGCTCCTCAGAGGCCTTTGTCTTCATCTGACATGGGTTCTCCTTCAGGAGGGCGCCGAGCATCATTTTGTTCTCACCCCTGTATGGAGGCAGAAAGTGAATCTTGCGGCCCCTGGCAATTGCATCGCCAATGAATGATTCAAGTTTCGATACCGGAGCAGTCTCGGTCACTCCTGCCTTTGCTGCGAGGTCCTTAATGAGAGGTTGCGGACCCATCCATATTATATCATCGAGATCAACATCATTGCCAAAGATGTAATCCTTGCCCGAATCAAAATCGATCACTCCGTACAACCCCTGAAGGTCGAGTCCGAAGAAATAGAGAAAATCACTATCCTGGCGAAAGTGATAGGTGTTGGCCGGATAGTTCATCGGAGAGTCAATATTTCCCGGGAAAAGGGCGATCCCTGACTTCACAGCCTTCTTCAGACTGTTGCGACGGTTGAGGTAAACATCTGCTTTAAACATAATCTATGGTTTTTCGTTTTGTAATATTCCGGTTTAAAAATAGGGATTCCACTCCAAGAATCCAACAGAAGTTGAGGACCAGCATAAACATCATCAGGCAGGAGGTTTTTTCAACATCAGGGTTATTAACAATGTGGATTTACGTATTTGGTTAAGAAATATAGTAGTTTTCAACACTTTTATTTTGCGAATGGACTTTGATATAAACAAAATTGGTTTATATTCGCAGCAGATATCAACACTTTATCAACAATTACAAAGATGCCCTATCGCAGATTGCCAAACACCGATTCAGCAAGAATAAGAGCCATGCAGAAGGCGCTTGCAAGAGGAAGGGAGGTACCGCCTTTCAGAATGCCATTCTCACAGAAGAACCTGGTTAAACTGCAGGGTTTCCTGCCGCAGTTTGAACACACCATCGGTTTGCAAAGGCAGACAATGAGTTCTCAAAGCAACAAGAGTTCTGAGTACCAGGAGGCCATCAGGAAAGCCAGGCTCTATATAGCTCACTTTTTAAGGGTTATGAATATGGCAATATTCAGGGGTGAACTGCCGGCTGAAACAAGGACCTACTACGGTATTCCTGCCGATGATGCCACAATACCCCCCCTGACCACTGACAATGAACTGGTGACATGGGGTAAACGCATTATTGATGGCGAGGATTTCAGAAAAAAGAAAGGCTTGACACCTGTTACCAACCCCTCAATAGCTGTTGTAAAAGTGTGGTACGATCAGTTTCTTGATGCACACCGGTTCCACAAGACACTTTCGAGGAAGTCGACTGAGTATGCGGTAAGGACAGCTGAGATGAGACAGGAGGCAGACGAACTCATTGTCAACATCTGGAACGAAGTTGAAGGGAGCCTGAATGGAATGCCGGATGAAGAGAAGAGAGGAGAGGCAGAGAAGTATGGACTGGTATATGTCTTCAGAAAGAACGAGCTCGTCCGCTGATCTTTTCCCTGAGCAATCTCCTGCAATATATAAGCGACACAACCAGGGCGATAATTGAGAAAAGTGGAATTACAGGCCTGCCGCTTGATATCTCTGTAGTGGTCTCAATAACATCATCCCAGCCATACAGGAATGAAAATAATACGGGAATGCCATTGTTGATGAAATGGGCAATGGCAGGTAACCACACCGAACCACTCCAAAGGTATAGATATCCATATACCACTCCAAGAATAAGCCTTGGTATGAATCCGTAAAACTGAAAATGAAGAAAACTGAATATCAGCGCCATAATAAATACGGCAAACTGCTCGGACCTTAGTACCCTGGCAATCTGTTTCTGAAGCATACCCCTGAAAAAAAGCTCCTCCCCCACAGCCGGAATAAGGGCAATTACAATCAGGTTGATAATAAGGCCTGATCTGTTTTCAGATCGCATAAGCTCTGAAATCAGATACGAGGCAGTCTTCTCCCTTGCATCGATCCATTCACCTGCCCCCGAAAGCCAGTCAGGTAACAATAAACGGGAATTCAGCCATCCAGTATAGCTGTTGACAGGAATCAGCAACAATGAAATCAGTATTACCAGCATTATCTGTCCATATCTCGGAGTATGATTCAGTCCTGTATACCTTTTAACTGATCCCTCTGCCAGTAATGACCAGACCAGAACAGGTGCCACGAAAAGTGAGATGTGCTGACCGGCCTGAAGATATTTTACCGAAAAAATATCAGCAACCTCTCCACTTGCAGCTCTGTTAAGTGCTGAAAGATCGATTCCAGAAAGTAACCCTGCCAGCAGGAACAGGGGATACACCAAGGCAAAAACCAGAAGGGCAACCAGAATGCAGGCCATCAGCTGGGCGGCCGGACTCATTTCCCAGATAGTGATCAGATACCGTTTCTCTGCCATTTTGCTAACTTTGCAGCGAATTTAAGGAAATTACTTATCAAGAGGGAGCTATTGTGAAACTGGGAAGGGCGATATTGAGGGAAAAACCTGTTCTGCTGGCCCCGATGGAGGATATCACCGACCCGTCGTTCAGGGCTATGTGCAAAATGTTTGGTGCTGATTTTCTGTACACTGAATTTATATCGTCAGACGGTTTGATAAGGGATGGAGCCAAAAGCCTGAAAAAACTCGATATCCTCAATGAGGAAAGACCCATAGGAATACAACTTTACGGCCATATTACAGAGGCCATGACAGCGGCGGCGATTATGGCCGAAGAGTCAGACCCTGAAGTAATCGACCTGAATTTTGGCTGTCCGGTAAAAAAGATAGCCAACAGGGGAGCAGGATCGGGTATGCTTAGGAATATACCGCTGATGATCGGAATGACCTCAGCAATTGTAAAGGCTGTAAAACTTCCGGTATCAGTAAAGACCCGCCTGGGCTGGGACGAGGAGAGCAAGATTATTGTGGATGTGGCAGAGAGGCTTCAGGATACAGGCATCTGTGCCATCACAATACATGGCAGAACAAGGGCCCAGCTTTACAGGGGGAAAGCCGACTGGACCCTGATCGGGGAGGTGAAGAACAATCAGAGGATGACAATACCGGTGATTGGAAACGGAGACATCGACACCCCGGAAAGAGCAGCAGAGATGTTCAACCGGTACGGTGTTGATGCGATAATGATAGGCCGTGCAGCCGTTGGCAGACCATGGATATTCAGGGATGTAAGGCATTACCTTGATACCGGCGAGTTGTTGCCCGAACCAACGGCAAGCGAGAAAGTATCATGGGCCCTCTCCCACCTCGACCTCTCCCTGGCTCACAAGGAGGGCAAAAGGGCAATATTTGAGCTGCGACGTCACCTCTCGAATTATTTCAAAGGACTTCCCGACTTCAGGGAGACGAGGCTGAAACTGCTGACTGAGACCGAACCTGACGAGATAAGGA
>CAYUOS010000046.1:0-22018 GCA_964446435.1 uncultured Rikenellaceae bacterium
GGCAAAATGCAAGAACCACGACAGTTTGATCTGTCCTTGGCAGCAGCTGTCAAACAACCTGTAAATCAAACAAGGAAAATCCTTTCCGGAAGCGATGGAATAACACCCTTCTCATGGGCCATCGAAAAAAGAGTTGAGATGGCTGTCTTGCCCTCTTTCCCAAGACTAAGAGTGAAGTCGTTGACATACAGTTTAATATGACTGTTCATTACTTCACTTGCCATCTCTCTGGCATTTCCCGACACGAAGGGATAAGATGCAAGTGCATCACTGTATGCATACTCAAGGCTTCTCCTTATGATCCTGTTCACCTTCAGTGCTATCTCTTCGTCAACGCTGCGCTTAACTATTATCGCCCCAAGAGGTATCGGCAGCCCCGTAAGTCTCGACCAGAAGTCTCCCATATCGGCAATCCTGATCAGTCCCTTTTCCGTATACGTGAAACGTGTCTCATGTATTATAAGGCCGGCATCTACCTCACCATCAAGAATAGCTCTTTCAATATCTGAGAACAGGTACTCCTTCGTGTTGACAGCATCGGGCCATGCGATGCTTAAAAGAAGGTTGGCCGTGGTATATTTTCCCGGTATGGCAATTATAGACCGGTTGATGTCATTGTGTGAAATCTTTTTCTTTCCGATCAGCAGCGGACCATTTTTATAGCCCAGGGCACTGCCTGCATCAAGAATGAGATAATCGCCGGCGACATAGGCATAGCTGTGGTAGCTTACCTTAACTACATCAAGCTCGCGTCCCATGGCCTTCCGGTTCAATTCCTCAACATCGGCCATCATATAGTCGAATACGAGCCCTTCGGTGTCAATACGGCCATGCACCATTGCATCGAATACAAAAGTATCGTTCGGACATGGTGAAAACCCCAGTGTCAGTCTCATTCAGTGGTAAACAATAGTTTCAAAATCTCTTCTGCCTTCTCTCTCAATGTTCCCAAAGCCAGGGGGATATGCCATTTCTTGCGGTCTCTCTCCTCAACCATGTTCGAGACTGCCCGAACGGCCACATAGGGAACCCTCTCAAGGGCACAAATATAACAAAAAGATGCACCCTCCATGCTTTCGATATCAGGATTGAACCTGTTTTTCAGTAATTCTATCCGCTGATCTGAACCTGATACAGTGTCTGATGTTATTGCGGTAATAAGATTGTAGTGCTTTTCAAGCTTACGCCTGAAATAATTGTCGCTTTCAATCCATCCCTCAGTATCAAAAGGGTTTTCATCATCAACCAGACCTGCCTGAATGGCCGGTATGAACTCGCCACGGTTGTCAACTCCGAAATCTGCAAAACAATCCCGTCCAATTATCGCGGCCGAACCAACAACGAGATTCTGATTATAGCTTCCGGCTATTCCTGCATTCAGGGCGAGGTCAGGATGCTCGTTTAGCGCAAGATACCTTGTAAGGCTCCTGGCTGTTGCCATGGTTCCTACCCCGGTTATCAGCACCTCAAGCGAAATATCCTTTGCCGGAGAGGATAATCTCTTGAATACCAGTGACTCAATCTCAGTCGCCGTTACAATCAGTACTTTCCTTTTCAATGCTGAAGAGTTCAATTTCCATTAAGAAATCAAATGTATTGTTTTTAAGTGTAAAAAGAAGCAACTTTGTTGACTCGAAGTTATTTACATCAAAAAGATGATTTACCTGACCAGAAGAGAGAGATTCAGTGCAGCCCACAGAATGTATCGTGAAGATTGGAGCAACGAGGAAAACTACAGGGTTTTCGGAAAATGCTCAAACCCTAACTGGCATGGCCACAACTACATCCTGTATGTAACGGTAAAGGGCACTCCCTCTCAGGAAACAGGCTTTGTGATTAACCTGAATGACCTGAAGCTGATCATCAATGAGAAAATAATTAGCAAACTCGATCACAAGAACATAAATCTTGAGGTCGGCTTCATGAAAGGGAAAATAGCAACAACTGAAAACCTTGCCACCGAAATATGGAACGAACTGGAACCACACATAAGGAACAAGGGTGCAGAACTCCACTGTGTAAAGATTGCAGAGACTGAAAACAATTTTATTGAATATTACGGAGAATAGAATATGGAAACAATTAATAACGGCTCGGGTGAGCTTAATGATGGTTATAACAAGATTGAAACCTGGGATGACAAAACCGTCGGTGAAATCGCAGGAATGTATTACAAAATTCTCAGGCACCTTGGCGAAGATCCCGATCGTGAAGGTCTCCTGAATACACCGTCAAGGGTAGCAAAAGCATTGCTGTTTCTTACCCAGGGTTACAGGCATAACCCGGTTGAAATCCTGAAGGGTGCAATGTTTAAGGAAGATTACCGTCAAATGGTGATTGTGAAGGATATCGACCTTTACTCAATGTGCGAGCACCACATGCTTCCATTCTTCGGCAAAGCTCATGTAGCATACATTCCTGATGGCTATATCACAGGGCTCAGCAAACTTGCCCGTATAGTAGAAGTCTATTCAAGAAGGCTTCAGGTACAGGAGAGGCTGACAACCCAGATAAGGGATTGCATTCAGGATACCCTGAAGCCAATGGGAGTCGCGGTAGTAATTGAGGCACAGCATATGTGCATGCAGATAAGAGGCGTTCAGAAGCAAAACTCAATAACCACCACCTCTGCATTCACCGGCTGCTTCCTGACAAACCTCAATACCAGGGAAGAGTTCGTGCATCTAATCAGTTCAAAACTGCACTGATAGCAGATATTCAAACTTTTTCTATTTTTGCTCCCCATATTAAACCAAAGCTACAATTATGAAGGCATATGTATTTCCCGGACAGGGCGCACAGTTCAGCGGAATGGGCAAGGATCTGTATGAAAAGTATGATATCGCCAGAAAGATGTTCGATGAAGCAAACCAGATTCTTGGCTTTGATATTACCAGCCTGATGTTCGCGGGAAGCGATGAGGACCTGAAACAAACCAGGGTAACTCAGCCGGCCATCTTCCTGCACTCGGTAATACTGGCAACGGTATTGGGTGAATCATTCAGGCCTGAGATGGTGGCAGGTCACTCACTGGGAGAATTCTCTGCCCTGGTTGCAAACAGGTCACTCTCATTCGACGACGGACTTACACTGGTTTCAAAAAGGGCTATGGCAATGCAGAAGGCATGTGAGGCAAAACCCTCTACAATGGCGGCAATACTGGGTGTTGATGACAATGTGGTTGAGGATGTCTGCTCATCAATAAAGGAGATAGTTGTACCGGCAAATTATAACAGTCCCGGACAAATAGTGATTTCAGGATCGATCGAGGGTATAGATGCTGCAATTGAGATTCTTAAGGAAAAAGGTGCAAAAAGGGCCCTGAAGCTTGCCGTGGGAGGAGCATTCCACTCTCCACTGATGGAACCCGCAAGGCAGGAACTCGAGCAGGCAATTGAATCGACACGGTTCAGCAAACCTGTTTGTCCTGTCTTTCAGAATGTAGACGCTGAACCATCAAGCGACCCTGAGAGAATCAAGGTCAATCTTGCCAGACAGTTGACATCACCTGTAAGGTGGACACAAACCGTGAGAAACATGATTGCAGCTGGCGCTACCTCTTTCACAGAGGTCGGACCGGGTGCCGTGCTCCAGGGTCTTATCAAAAAAGTCGACAAGGATATTGAAGCAACGGGTACTTCAGCCTGACCTAATCGCGGAAAAGCAGTTTTACATTTTGTACAACCGAAGGGTGAAGAGTCTGTGCAACAGGACAGGTTCTGACACAATAGTCAAGTATTTTCTTCTGCTTGTCGGTGTAATCGCGCATTGTAAAATCGAGATCAATTACTATCTCTCCAATCCGTCTCGGGCTATCAGCCATTATCTTGGTGACCTTGCAGCCCAGTCCTTCAATGCTGAAACCATGCTGCTTCGATGCAATGCCCATTATTGTTATCATGCAACTCGCCAGTGCCGTGGCAACCAGGTCGGTTGGTGAAAAGAACTCTCCCCTCCCCTGATTGTCAACCGGAGCATCGGTTATCAGAATATTCCCCGACCTGACATGAGTAGCCTCTGTTCTCAGATCACCAAGATATCTCGTTCTTACTGTTTCCATATGATTTGATATGTAATATTTAACCTGCTTATTCCAGTCTTTCCCCTCTGCCCCGAGCCCTGAGCCCCGAGCCCTGAGCCCCGAGCTCTGAGCCCTGAGCCCTGCGCCCTGAGCCCCCTGCCCTGAGCCCTACGCTCCCTTGCACCGTTCAGCCACCGGCTTGAATATCACCCCTGTGTGTTTCCGTCCGTCGATGAGAATCTCCAGAGGCTCGCCAAAGCGGATATGCCTTATATACTGATCCTCATACAATACTTCCTTTCCATCAAGATAATCAACATCATAGAACCCGTCTTTCATAAAAGGGTTGATTGTAAAATAACCAACCCTGAATGAGGTGAGGTTCTGGAAAAAATGTGTTCCCTGGCTGGGATCTATCCTGTAGTTTTTCAGGCCTGACTCTATAATTATCCTCGCTGCCGATATCTGGGCCCACTTTACCGGGATACCAAGCCAGGGATCGGATGAACCCCATCGCCCGGGTCCTATAAGAACGTAATTCGATGCATTCTTTACAAATGCTGCATTCAGTTTCTCAATGTCGAGGGCTATCTTCTCATTGAATGCTGCATTGAAAGACTCTGGCTTTACATATATAATATCCCTTACACCCGGAAACCTGCCATTTCCAAGCGCCGATTCAGAATAGACGATCGTTTCATAAAGCCTGGTACCGTCAATGTTTACAATCTGAGATTGGTCACTCATCACTATAGGCCTTATCTGCAGGAAGTTGAACACCCTGGGCGATCCGGCGGGTGTCTCAAGGTTGGCAGCAAACTCAATCTCAATCGGGTTATTCATCTCCTTCTGACCTATCTCAAGCAGCGTATCGAGTATCTCGGGAAGTGGAAACTTCTTATGCTGGAGTATGTTCGCAAAGGTTATTATTCTCTTGCCGGGCTGATTTATTCCATCACGTATTATGTTGTTGTTCAGATCGTACGTCGATGCTACATATTTGAGCGCTGGCTCGTCTGCATGCTTCTGTACAGGAAGTTTCAGTATGTTGATACCATCATCTGTTGATGGCACAAAACTCTCAATATTAAGGTCGAGTGCATAAAACTCCTTCTGCGTATCCCTCAGGGCAGTCTCGGGCGATGATAGCTGCAATACCTTTTTCGGGTGTCTTGGAGAGAATCTGAGCGACATACCTCCATCGACAATAAGCTTACCAAGGCCAAATGCCACATTGGCTATCCCATCCTCCGCCTTCTCCGATCCTATCGGATAGAAATTAATCGACCGCGCAACACCTGAAAGGGTCGGGTAATATATCTCTCCATGCCTGTTTCCGCATACCTCCTGAAGGATTATACCCATCTTCTCCTCATCGATAACGTTCGAAGTGGCAGTCATATATGCCTTGCTGCTCTTGTAATAGACCGATGCATACACCTCCTTAATAGCATCTGAAAGCAGGTTCACCATCTGCCTGTTGTCAGGAACCCTGGGAATCATATATGTCGAGTAAATACCTGCAAACGGCTGATAGTGTGAATCCTCAAGCTTGCTCGACGAGCGTATCGCAATGGGCAGAAGCCGCGAAACGGTAAGAAAAGCGTAAAAGTCCTGGTAGACCCATCCGGGTAGCTCCGCCTCTATAAACCTGTGAAGTATCTCATCATCGCTGGCATCTGAGAGTGCTATTGAGTAGAGATTATTCTTCTCCATGAACTCATCGAAAACATCGGTACTGAGAACAACTGTCCGTGGTATGGTAATCAGCACATCGGGAAACCTGTTGAAGAGTTTCTGCTTCTTTATTATGCTGTTGATGAAGGCCAATCCCCTGGCCTTCCCCCCGATTGAACCATCCCCAATCCTCGAAAAGGTAGAGTACTCATCGTAACTTGTCTTGTCAAATTTGGCTATTACTCCCCTTCCCTTTCCCAGCCTGAAGCTTGAGATTGCCACATAAAGAAATCTCCTCATCTCCGATGTAGAGGGAAAATCCTCCCGCTTTACATACTTGAACATCTGGGCAACCGGAAACAATGCCCTGGCATTAAGCCACTTGCTGAAATGGTTCCTGAGTGCATGATATTCAAGAGTCTTGTCAGGCACGGTAAGCAGCTTCTGCTGCAGACTCTGAAGGTCTGTTGCAATTGCAATTGCCTCCATGTTATCAGGATTGCGGAAGACAAAGGGTCCGAAGGCAAGATTCTGGATAATGAAGTTCCTTAGCTCGAGCGAAAGAGATTTTGAGTACTTGTTGATGAATCCGGCTCCCAACTCCTCTGCTATCTGCTTGTAATTCTGGTTTGATGACTGCAGGAGGAACGGTACCTTTTCATCATCATTAAGAACAATCTTGCATAGCTCGATTCCTGCATTCTCGTCGACGACATTGTCCCTCTTGTAACTTATGTCTGAAATCACCCCGAGCACATTGTACTTGTACTTCTGGTATAGATTGAGGGCTACCTCATAGTTTGTGGCCAGCAGTATCTTTGGTCTCCCCCTGAGCTTCAGCATTCGCTGGTGTTCATTCAGTGCCTCCCTCTGGAAATCGCGTGATTGAACGAGAATAATTCTGTAAAGGTTGGGTAGATATGAAGAGATATACCTGATTGAATCCTCTACCAGTATTATTGCCTGAACGCCTACCTGCTCAATATCATACTCAGCGTTCATCCTGTCTTCGATCAGCTTGATGATAGCCAGCAGAAGTGATGCATCACCGAGCCAGCAGAAGACATAATCAATAGCACTCAGATCTTCCCGGTCGAGCCGTAGCGAGACCTCCCTCGAGAAGTAGGTGAGCACGACAATGGGTATGTCGGGCTTCCTGCCCTTTATCCTCTTGGCAAGTGCAAACGGGTCGCCTCCCCTAAGGCTCAGCATCGATATTACCAGGTCGATAGAGTCCTTTTCCAGAATCCCAAATGCGTCATCAGCATTGTCTGTCTGCACAAATGTAGGAGGATATCTCAGGTTGAGGCTTACATATTCATTGAAGATCTGCTCATCTATCCGGCCATCCTCTTCAAGCATGTAATTGTCGTAACTGCTGCAGATAAGCAAGACACGGTGAATTCGTTTCTGCATCAGCAGGTTGAACGATGTATCACTGAAATCATACTTCTGCAGTTCACTAATGCCCTCAATCAAAGCCATACTCTTCTACTTTTGTCTTTTTCTTATTGCTGCAATCTTTATCTCCCTCGCCTTCTCAAGGCACATGCCCTGGGGCTTGCCTGCAGAATTATCAGCAGCCTGATGATCAGGGTCATATGAGATGACTGCAATTCGCTGTTTGCCATCCATCCTGATGAATACCGGTTTCTCGAATCTTATGTGACGAAAGAACCTGCCGGTGTAAAGTGTCTCCTGCGATCGTAACAGATCCCATGCAACCAATTCATCAGGATTGGCGTGATTAACAGAGAAATACCCAACATTCATCGAGGTTACATTATGGAAGAAATGCGACCCGAGAGAAGCGTCAAGTGGAAAATCAGGAAGGCTGACCTCAACAATTATCTTGGCGTTTGAAATCTGTGGCCAGACCACCGGTACACCGATAAACCTGTCGCGGGTTCCCCATCTGCCCGGGCCAATCAGTACGTATTTTCTTCCCTCCTTGAGCATCTTGTCATTTATCATCTCAATCTCGTCTGCCATCTTCTCGGTAAGGGTATTATCGAAAAGATCCGGCTCAATAAATACGATATCTGTTATATAATCAACGAATCCGTTGCCCATGCTTTTATGGGTCCTCAGTATAAGCTTCTCATTCTTCAGAGACTCTTCGTTAATAGTATATCCGGCACCGGTTCCTACCATTGGCTTGATCTGCAGAAGGTAAAAAGAGGCGTTGCCAGATTCATCCTTGTTAAGGTCTACGGCAAACTCAATCTCAACCGGAGTACCAAAAGCCTCCTTGACCACATCAAGCACCGTTCCTACAGTCGATGCCAGCGGTACATAATCGTATCTCAGGATGTTTGCAAAATTCACTACTCTTGGGCCGTATGAGTCAAGACCGGGATTAATAGTATCGTTGTCAGCATTATATACCGAGGCGCTATGCTTCAGCGTACCATGACGCTCAGAGTCAGAGAGCTCAAGCTTTACCAGACCGGCGTTCTCACCCTCCAGCAGGTTAACCTCTTTCTTGGCCATATCAACAGCGAAAAAATAGGTCTGCGAGTTCTTGTAGAGGTCGCGCTGCGATACAATGTCAAGATTAGGGTACGCAGGTGAGAACCTGAAGGCCTTTTCTCCCTCTACCACATACTGTCCCAGGCCAAGCGCAATGACTGCAAATCCGTCATCGGGAGTCATATGCGCCACCGGGTAAAAATTATATGATTGCGCTGTTCCGCTTATGTGGGGATAAAAGGCATTTTCAAACCTGTGCCCGACAACCTCCTGAATCACAACTGCCATCTTCTCCTGTTCCACCTTGTAGTTGATAGCCTCGAAGTAGGTGCGGGCACTCTTGCTGTATATAGAGGCAAACACGAGTTTTATTGCTTCACAAACATGCCTGTAGCGTACATCAAAGTCGGGATGGTTGTTCGGAAGAAGGTAGGTGCCGAAAATGCCCGAAAAGGGCTGGCTCATAGAATCCTCGAACAGACTTGAAGACCTGATAGCCAATGGTTTGGTAATATGCCTGACAAACACCTTAAGTACCTTGTCAAGACTGTAGGTCAGACTGCCCGCGATAAAAGCCTTCTTAAGTTCCGTATAATCCTTTATCTCCTTAATCTTTTCCCATAGGTGGTTTCGGTCCATGAACATATCAAACTCGTCAGTACCGATTATAGCCGTTACAGGTGACTTGATGACCACCCCGTGAGGTAATAGTCTTCCAAGATCGAAGCTGTATATCAGAGTGTTGACAAAAGCAAGACCTCGACCCTTACCTCCAAGCGATCCGCCTGCCAGGCTCACGATATTCGTCTCGTCGATTATCGCTGACTCCTCAAAATTAATCACCTTGCCCATGTTGAGTTCCCGCCTTCGCCTCCTGATAATGTTCAGCAGAAACTCACGCAATTCACGCAGACTCTCAAAATCGGAAACCTTCATCGGGCCAATCGCCTTTGCAATATTGACCTCTCCCCTGGCCATCAGCCACAGGCTGAAGTGATTCTTCATTGCATGGTAAACCAGTGAATCCTCGGGAATCGTCTCAAGGTAACTCTCAAACTCCTTGATCGTCTTGGCCACAGCTATCTGCTTGCCATGCGTATCGCGGTACACAAAACTCCCAAAACCCAGGTAATAGGTAATGAACGACTTCAGGTCCTGCAGCAGACTGTCAGAATTCTTGTTTATAAAGCTGGAACGCAAGGCATGTGCGTACCGGGCATTTCCCGGATCAGAGGACTGCAATACCGCCGGCAGGTTGGGATATTCATTCTTAACCATCCTTATCAGTTCGTAACCCGCTGTGTCGTCGAGTTGACCGCCTTTGGGAAATCGCATGTCGGAGATAACACACAGCAGGAAATCACGATAAATATTGAAGATATTCATCGCCTCCTCATAGGTGGTTGCAAGCAGTATCTTCGGACGGGTTCTGAGCTTCAATATCTTGTAAAGCTCATCTGTGGAAATGTCTTCGATAAGGTGTTTTGTCTGCTCAAGCACAAGGTTATAAAGCATTGGCAGATAACTCGAGTAGTAAGTTGCCGAATCCTCGACAATCAATATCACCCTTGTCAAACCCTTTTTTGTATCATTCTCGACGTTAACCCTGTCTTCAAGCAGTTTTACCATTGCAAAGAAGACCTTCGACTCCCCTGTCCAGACAAAATAGTTGTCAAACGGAACCCCGAGTTCCTTCTGCTTGCTTACATACTCAACATCGCAGGGGTTATTCAGCAGCAGGTAGGTGGTCATGTACGGATATCTCTCCTTGATCTTGCCACACAGCTTAACAGGTGTTTCCCTGTCAACCCCTACCATTATAATAATCATATCATAATGGCGCGATTTCAGCCTGCTGAAGGCCTCCTCCTCGCCCGACACCCCCGTCACCCTCGGTATTGATGACAGACTTAGCTGATAGTACTCACCGAGTATCATATCTGAGAAACGGCCCTCGCCCTCAATCGAATAGGCATCGTAGAGGTTTGCTATCAGCAAAATCTCCTTAACCTTGAATGGCATAAGATCGTGAAACACATCCCGCTCCTCATTGTGCCTGTCAAGAAAGCGCTGAAGAAGTTTGCGGCTAGACACATCGAGGGCCTCCTGATCTCTCTCCTCTTTCTGCTTCTGAAGGGTGAGCCGCATAAGCTCATTTGCCTTCTGACTATTAATGTAGCCGGTAATAAGGCTTGAAAGGTTCTGAAGAAGATCCCTCTCCTCAGACAGGAAAGGCCCCTCATCCTCCCTCCTGAACTCTTTGGTATAGAACACCTCAATTCTTCCGGTGGTGCCGTCAATGATACTGAAGTCCTGATATATACGCCACGTTGTCTCCTCAAAGTCAGGAGTTATGAACTCTATATCACCCAACCTGATACGTGCAATTGTATATTCAGGATACTGAAGTGCCGGAGGCAGTAGCATGACAATCCGCTGTAGAGCCTCTTCTATCCTTTTACCTTCCTTGAGAATAGAGGTGGTCTGATTGATACAGGCAAGCTCCTTCAGTCGCTCCTTCTGCTCCTGCAGCAATCTGTTGTATTCCGGACTGTTGAGGGTGTTTTCAGCCATTGGTGGTTGCTTTTGTTACCGGCAAATAAAGGTAACAAAAGTTTGACACAAACAGCTAAATCTCCCAGGTTGATCCGCTCTTCAGCAGATCATCCATGCATTTGATTGGTGATTTCTCCCTTATCCTGTTAATCTGCTCAACAACAGCATCATCATAGGTATAAGAAGGTACAGCCCTGATAACCCCGAGAGCAACAGGGTACATCGGGTACTTCATATTTGCCAGCATGTAGTGGATGCCCGGATTTGATTCCTGGGCGTCGTGAACCAGCAGTTTGTCAACGGTAATACCATCCTCGCCTATCTTCACCACCTTCAGGCGCAGACCGTCAAGAATGAGGCCCTTGTCTTTTTCCTTGCCAAATATCATTGGCTCTCCGTGACGCAGAATTATGGTTCTGTCATCTCTGACATCCTTCTCGAGTATCTCATCATGAATACCGTCGTTGAATATCACACAATTCTGAAGCACCTCCACCACCGAGGTTCCTTTGTGCTTTGCTGCTGCAATGTATGTTTCGGTAGAGAGATTAACGTTTGAGTCAACGGTTCGTGCAAAGAATTTGCCCTTGGCACCTATCACCAGCTCTCCTATCTGAAAAGGATCTTCTACTGTACCGTATGGAGAAGTCTTCGTGCTCAACCCGAGCTTCGACGTTGGTGAGAACTGTCCCTTGGTAAGCCCGTAAATCTCATTATTGAAAAGGATCATGTTGATATCAATGTTCCTTCTCACCACATGGATGAAATGGTTGCCGCCAATAGCCAGCGCATCTCCGTCTCCGGTCATCTGCCATACACTCAGATCGGGGTTGGCAACCTTAACACCTGATGAGATTGCTGAGCCCCTTCCGTGAATCCCATGAAACCCGTAGGTATCCATATAATAAGGCAATCGCGATGAACATCCGATGCCCGATATGAAAGCAAACTTCTCCTTGGGTATCCCCAGTTCGGCAAGAGCCTTCTGCACGGCTGCCAGTATGGCATGGTCGCCGCAACCCGGGCACCATCTCACTTCCTGATCACTCTTGAAATCCTTTGCTGTATACTGTAATTTCTTTGTCTCTTCCATGACTAAATCTCCTCAAGTAATTGATTGCAGTGACGTTTTACCTCCCTAATTGTAAACGGCAGACCCTGAACCTTATTGAACTGTTCGAACTTTATTCCATGGTAATTCATCCTCAGGTAATTGGCAAACTGACCCATATTCAGTTCGCAAACAACTATCCTTTTGAACCTTTCAAAAAGACTCCTGGTATTCTTTGGTAGCGGGTTTATATAATTGAAATGAGCCAGCCCTACCTTCTTGCCCGCCGCCACAAGATCCCTTGTTGCCGACAAAAGGTGACCGTAGGTACCTCCCCAGCCAACTATTAACAGGTCTCCTGACTGAGCTCCGTATAATTCCAGGTCAGGAACCTTCTCAATCACGCGTGCAACCTTCTCATCCCTGATCTTTACCATATGCTCATGGTTCTCAGGAACATATGACACCGTCCCCTTGATTGTCTTTTCCAGTCCGCCTACCCTGTGCTCAAGACCCGGTGTACCAGGTATTGCCCATTCCCTTCTCAGTCTATCTGAGTCACGTTCGTAAGGAAGGTAGGGTTTTTCACCCTTAACTGCTACCGGTGGCTTTATCTCCGCGAGGTCCTTCATCTCAGGTATTCTCCATGGTTGCGATCCATTTGCGAGGAACCCGTCCGTAAGGAGCATTACCGGTGTCATGTGCTCAACTGCTATCCTGGCAGCCTGGTAAGCGTAGTCAAAGCAATTCGACGGTGTGCTTGCTGCAAGAATGACTATCGGACACTCACCGTTACGCCCATAAAGGGCCTGAAGCAAATCAGACTGCTCAGTCTTGGTCGGCAGTCCGGTTGAAGGCCCGCCTCGCTGAACATCAACAATGACCAGGGGTAGTTCGGCCATTACAGCCAGACCAATTGCTTCTGACTTAAGTGCAAGGCCCGGTCCTGAAGTGGTTGTAACCGCAAGGTTGCCCGCAAAGCTTGCCCCGATTGCAGTACAGATGCCCGCTATCTCATCCTCGGCCTGGAAACTCTTTACTCCAAGAAACTTGGCCGCTGCAAGGTCTTCCAGAATACCGGTAGCAGGTGTAATCGGATATGAGCCTATAAACAGGTCAAGGCCAGACTTTTCTGAGGCGGCGAGGAAACCCCACGCTGTGGCCGTGTTCCCTGAAATATTCCGGTAGGTGCCTTTCTCAATCCTGGCAGGGTTAATCTTGTATATTGCATTAAATGCTTCGATTGTTTCGGCATAGTAGTAACCGGCCTTCAGGGCTGTCTTGTTTGCCTCTGCAACAGCCGGTTTCTTGCCGAACTTCTCATCAAAGTAGTTCATGGTGTAATCAAGAGGTCTGTCAAAAAGGAAAAAGACCATGCCGAGGGCAAACATATTCTTGGTGCGGAGTATGCTTTTTGGATCTAGTCCTGAATCCTTCAATGCCTCCCTTACCATCGTTGTTATCGGAACTCCGATTGTCTTGAAGTTGTCAAGTTTCTCCTCAACTATCGGATCAGCCTTGTAACCTGCTTTCAGAATATTCTTCTCATTGAATGCGTCAGAATCATAGATGATTGTTGCTCCATCATTCAGCCATTTGGCATTTGCCTTGATTGCTGCCGGATTCATGGCTATGAGCAAATCTGCATAATCGCCAGGTGTATAAATCTCTGACTGACCCAGTTTAACCTGGAAGCCCGATACTCCCCCAACAGTGCCCTGAGGGGCTCTAATCTCAGCGGGAAAGTCAGGAAAGGTTGACAAGTCGTTTCCAAACAGTGCGGCTGCATTAGAAAACAGAGTTCCTGTAAGCTGCATACCGTCACCAGAGTCACCGGAAAACCTGACAACAGCTTCTTCTCTTTCAATGACTTGTGATTTCTTACTCATGATTTTTCAAATATTTCTCCTGGGTGTTGTTTAAAAATAAATGCATACGAAACCTCGTTCATATGCATCTTACCTTTTGAATCTCCTTGTTTGTACCTATACGCAAATCGATTGCCGTTACAACAGACAAAAATAGAATATTAAATCTTAGATTCCGAATAACGGACGCATTTTTCATCATGATTTTGGTCATGTTTCTCATTTAGTATGTGGGCTTTGAGACAAACAGATTATATTTGAAAAAACCAGGAAAAAGGGATGGCAGTTATCAGGAGACTGAGGGGTTTCACCCCTAAAATTGGCACGAATTGCTTTATTGCGGAAAATGCAACAATAATCGGAGATGTAATAATCGGAGATGAATGCAGTATATGGTTCAATGCCGTCGTTAGGGGTGATGTTAACTCAATCACGATTGGCAACAGGGTAAATGTCCAGGATGGGGCCGTTCTGCACTGCACCTTTGAAAAGACTGTGATTGAGATTGGTAATAATGTTACAATCGGGCATAATGCAATTGTTCACGGTGCAAAGGTTGGAGACAATGTACTTATCGGAATGGGTGCTATCCTGATGGATGATGTTATGGTGGGTAGCAATTCGATTATCGCAGCCGGAGCAGTACTTCTTGAAGGTACCGTTGTTGAGCCAGGCTCTGTCTATGGCGGAGTGCCGTCTAAACTTCTTAAAAGACTCGATATTGGCCTGGCCGGAAAGGCCATTGGGGCTCGTGCTGAGAATTACTTAAGGTACTCCTCCTGGTATCTTCCTGAGAATGGTTACGGCGAGCCTTAGATGCAGAAATCAGCACCAGATATCTGACTTTGACAGGTTGATGTCTCCCTCAAAGAACATCCGCGCTATCTTGCCGAACCAGGGGGTATGATCTGATACAAAGAATCTGTCCTCCCCTGCCCTGGCTTTGTTCAGCATGTCATTCTCTTCCAGCACACGGCGCAGTTCCAGTGATACTATGCGGGCTGAATCGACTACCTCAACATTGAAATTGAAAAATTTGCCTATCTGGTTCCTGATTATGGGGTAATGCGTACAACCCAGAATCAGCGCGTCAATATCGTCAAACTGATGATTTGAAAGATATGCACGGATTATTGCATTGCTTATGTCGTCGAAGATGAAACCCTCTTCAATCATCGGTACCAGTAACGGGGTGGCCAGCGAGACAACCCTGATGTCTGCAGATCTGGCCGAAACCTTCTCTTCATAGGTTCCTGAAGTGATGGTCCTTTTGGTTCCTATCACTCCTGCCTTTCTGAATGATCGCGAGCAAATGTAGTCAACAACAGGGTCGATTACATCCAAAATGATAGCCCTGCTGCCAAACTCCTGCTTCAGTATTTCATAAGCCGACGCTGATGCAGAGTTGCAGGCTACGAGTACCACCTTTGCATCATTGTCAAGCAGGAATTCGGTTATCTTCCTTGAATATGATACAATAGCTTCGGCTGATTTATCACCATAGGGAAGGTGGGCGGTATCCCCAAAGTAGAGTATACTCTCGCCGGGAAGTGTCTGCTTGATTGCATGGGCAACTGTAAGTCCTCCCACCCCTGAATCAAATATGCCAATCGGCTGCTGTTTCATTTCCCTGATATAAAAATGACCATCCCCATAACAGGGATGGTCAGTACTTATCCTGAACGATCTATTTTGTTATCCCCAGCTTGGTCTTTACCAGGCTCATGATATCGGTACTCTTGGTCTCGTCAAAGAACAGAAGCACACCCTGCGATGTGTCAAAGACGTATATAAAGCCATTCTCGCGTCCTACGCTCTTAATAGCCTTGTCAGCTTTCTCAAGGATAGGTTGAAGGAGCTTTCCCTGCGATTCCTGCATCTGCTGCTGTGCCTGTGCCTGGAAGTTTTCTATCCTCTGCGACATCGTTCCCAGCTCTTCCTCTTTAGTCTGCCTTACCAGGTCTGACCATTTGGTGCTTTCGGTGAGGTAGCGGTTGTATGCATTGTTGAACTCAACCTGAAGCAGTTCAATGTCATTAATGATCTGCTGCCTGAGTCTCTCAAGTGTGACCATTGCACTGTCAAACTCAGGCATGGAGCGCACAAGCTCATCGTTATTGATATGTGCAAACTTAAGTGTGTTCTGGGCTGTTGTTGTCTGGGCCGCAGCTATCGCAATAACCGCAACAACCAGAAGTGTAGTGATCCTTTTCATCTTCTCTTATTAATTAATAATTAATTGTGTGCAAATGTAGTATTAATTTCAATATCCCATCTTTTCGAGAACCTGGTCGCTGACGTCGTATCTGGGGCTTGCAAAGAGGATATTTCCACCTGATGCCGTATCGAAGATTGCAGCGTAGGCGCCTTCTGCCGCCACTGCCTTGATTGCTTTCAGTATCTCATCCTGAATTGGCTGAATAAGCTCCTGACGCTTTTTGAACAGTTCCCCTTCCATTCCGAAGTACCTGTTCTGAAGTTCCTTTACCTCTCTCTCCCTCTGAATTATGGCCTCCTCGCGCTTGAGCCTCATCTCCTGGCTCAGCAGAACAGACTCATTCTGGTAATCCTTATACATCTTCTCAACAATCTGGTAGCTGTCAGCTACCTCCTTCTCCCACTGTTGTGAAAGCTGGTTTAGCTTCTCCTGTGCTGCCGCGAATGCAGGTATGTTATTCCTGATGTAATCGGAATCTACAAATCCGAATTTCTGGGCACTGAGTGCCGTAGCCATCAAAATCAGCACCGGAATTATCAGTAACCTTTTCATGATCTTGCTCTTTTTTTATTGTTTAGAACTGCTGACCTATTACGAAGTGAAACTGTCCCTTATGCGCTGATGGCATGTTCGGAACAGGATCAAAACCATATCCCCAGTCAATTCCCAGCAGACCGAACATGGGAAGGTTGGCCCTTAGACCAACGCCGGCCGATCTGTGAATCTTGAACGGGTTAAAATCCTTAAGATCGTACCATGCCTTACCTGCCTCCAGGAATGCCAGGCCGAATATTGTTGCCTGAGGATTGAGGGTTATCGGATAGCGTATCTCAAGCGTAAGCTTTGAATAGACGTTGCCTGAGGGCACACCGGCAAGATTCAACGGAGTAAGTGAACCATTCTCATAGCCTCGCAGGGCTATCACCTCACGGCCATAGAAACTGTACCCGGTCATGCCATCACCACCAAGATAGAAATTCTCAAACGGAGATGGTCCTATGTCCCTGTTGTAATGCCCCAGGTAGCCAAATGCAACCTTTGGGTTTAATACCAGTTTATCGACCAGGTTGAAGTAGTAGTCTCCCTTGAATACCCACTTATGGAACTCTATCCATTTGTACTTCTCAGTATCCAATGCATTGCTGAAATCCTTGCCGCTGATCAGGCTGTATGGCGGAGTCAGCTGCAGCGAGAGGGTAAATGTTGAACCTCGCATCGGATAAATCGGGTTGGGACCTGAAGAGTACCTGGTCAGACGGGTTGTCACACTGAACAGGTTCGATTGACCGTTCTTGAAAAGGAACCTGAATACCTCATAGTTGTTCAGGTCATACCTCTGATAGTTTACCTCGGTAAAGAGTGAAAAGAAATCATCGGGCCACTCGAGTCTCTTGCCGATTCCCACTGAGGCGCCGTCAATCTGCATCGACTGCCGGCTATCTTGTCCCCGCTTCTGGCCATTGGTCATCATTGACCTATAGAGACTGACAGAAAAGGTATTAGGTTTGCTGCCACCAAGCCACGGTTCAACAAAGGCTATATTATAGCTCTGGTATATCCTGCCGTTTGACTGAGCCCTGATGCTCAACGACTGCCCGTCACCTGAAGGGTATGGTCTCCATGCGGTAGGATCAAAGAAATTACGCATAGCGAAGTTATTGAATCTTACCCCCACGGTGCCTACAAGCATCCCGGCGCCCCATCCACCAGAGACTTCGAACTGGTCATTGGCTTTCTCCTCTAGATTGTATAAAAGGTCAACCGTGCCGTTTGCTATATCCGGAAGCGGCTGGGGATTAATCGTCTCTGGATCGAAATGACCAAGAACAGCAACCTGACGCACTGACCTTATTATCTTCTCCTTGCTGAAAAGGTCACCGGGGAGGGTATATAGTTCACGCCTGGCAACATGCTCATTTGTCCTTGTGTTACCTACCAGTATTACATTATTGAGATAGGCCTGATCACCTTCAAATATCCTGATCTGCAGGTCAATCGAGTCTCCCTCTATCCTCGCCTCCACAGGTTTTACCTCCGAGAACAGGTACCCATAGTCAAGGTAAAGTGAGTTGACAGCATCCTCGTCCTCCCTTAGGCGCTTGTTGATGAGGGTCTGGTTGTACACTGTCCCCGGTTCAATCTTAAGCTTCCTTGTAAGATCATCCTTGGTATAGACACTGTTGCCGACCCAGTCAATGCTCCTGAGATAATACTGAGTGCCCTCGTTAATGCGCAAGGCTAAACCCACGCGGTTTTCCGACAATGGATAAAGTGAGTCGGCTACAACCTCAAAATCACGGTAACCATGCTCGTTGTAGAATGCTATCAGCTTGTTCTTGTCATCCTCAAACTTCTGGGCTATAAACCTGCTGGGCTTGAAAAAGTTCAGGTCACGCTGCCTGGTATCTTTCATTACCCTGCGAAGCCGCTTGTCCTTGAAATTCTCAGCTCCTATAAAGACTACTTCATCAATCTTTACCTTGTCTTTCTTGTCAACATGTATATTAAGAATAACCATGTTCCGGCTGTCAGGATCATCTTTTTCTACAATTGTAACCTCTGTATTAAGAAAACCCTTATCGACGTAGTGACTTATGATCCTGTTCCTGGCGTTGTTCAGTGTGTGCGATGTAATCTGTGATCCGTTGGGTATGGCAATCTTCTCGAGCAGATCCTGAGATTCACTCTTTCTTACACCCGTTAGTTGTATTGTAGAGAGTCTGGGCCTCTCCTGGAGATAAATATCAAGATATACATTATCGCCTTCTGTTCGGGAAACTGTGATCCTCACATCCGAAAACAATCCCTGGGCCCATAATTTCTTTACGGCACTGGTTATCTCCTCTCCGGGAATGTCAACCCTCTGACCTATTCTCAGTCCGGAAAGACCTATCAGTGCATTCTGATCGAGATACCTGATGCCTGAAACCGTTATCCCGGCAATGTTGAAATTGTCGCGGTCTCTGTAATCAGCAATATCTGTCGGGTCTTGTGCCGTTAGGGCTGTTGCTGCAAAAGCAATTGTAATTGTCAGTAATGTCTTGTATAACCTGTTAGCCAGCATTCTGTGAGTATTAATCAGATAATTGTTCACTCGTCTTTCCAAATCTTCTTTCTCTTTTCTGGTATTCTTCGATGGCCTTGTAAAGGTCCTCCTTACCAAAATCAGGCCAAAGTATTTCGGTAAAGTATAGTTCAGTATATGCCAGCTGCCAGAGAAGAAAATTACTTATTCTCAATTCGCCGCTGGTTCTTATCATTAGCTCGGGGTCTGGAATCTCCTGTGTGCATAGGTATGATCCGAAGAGACTCTCATCTATTGAAGCCGGGTCAAGACCTTTCGACAATACATGGGCAGAAACCTCCCTTACAGCCTTTACTATCTCCCATCTTGAGCTATAGCTGAGGGCTACGATAAGTACCATACCAGTACATGTCGATGTAAGCCTTATGGTTTCAAGGAGTCTTTCCCTCACGTCGGCAGCCAGCCTTTCAATATCACCTATCGTCCTGAGTGAAATGTTATTCTTTAAAAGTGTCTGTGTCTCATTGTTCAACGACTCGACCATAAGGCCCATAAGGGCGTTTACCTCGTCATCAGGCCGGTTCCAGTTCTCGGTAGAAAATGCGTAGAGGGTGAGATACCTGATACCGATCTCAGCTGACCCCTCTATCACTGCACGAACAGCCTCAGCACCTTTCTGATGGCCATAAACCCTCTCTTTCCCGTGCTGACGCGCCCAACGGCCATTGCCATCCATGATTATGGCAATGTGCTGAGGTAAATTCTCCATATCCAACCTTCCCTTCAGACTCATCTCCTGCGTCTTTTCTGGTAGCTTTTTGTTTCCTCGTATGCGGGACAACCCATCAGTCTGTTGAACATTTTCCAGGTGAGTGAAACACCCGCAAATGTATACCAGTCATTGTTGTGCGTCCATGCATGATGCCCGGGATCAACGGGATCAATCAAGCCGTCAAAGTTATCATAAAATGTCTTACGAAAACCATATTCAAACTCCAATCCCATATTTTTATGGATGTTAACCTTATACCCAATCGCAATGGGAATTACCGGCACATAGGTATTAACCCCGGTGCTGATGAAACAAATTCCAAGTCCGCCGGCAATATAGGGAGAGGAAATCCATCTCTTTGCAGTTGTGGAGTAGGGGAAAAAGTTAAACTCAAACATGCCTGCAAGCTCTGTGATCATACCCGAAAATGACTCTCCCCTCGCAAGCTGGAATTCGTTCCCCGATTTGAGATCGTCACCTTGCAGCGTAGCTGTCAGAAATGAAACCTTCAACGACTGTCTTGGATGAAAGTTGTGCCTGTAGAATAAACCTGCCCCTATTCCGGGAGAGTGAAAAATGTTATCCGGATTGATATCGCCGAGATAGGTTGAGGTGCCGGCCGTAACCCCCCAGTCAGCGTTCTGTTGTGCTGAGCTGACAACTGAAGTCAGGATGACCAGTGATAGGGCAAGGTATCTTATCATCGTACTCTAATGAGTTTTGTCCTTTTGTTCAAAGCAGACTATGCGCCTTTGTAAACACTTTAAGGGTAAACTTCCCATTCAGAAATTATTAAACGTCATTGGACCTCGGATATTGCGATGTCTGACAGTTTAATTCAGGCACAAAAATAGCAGTTTTTTAATTCCTCCTGTCAGCTCCCCACATCAGTTTGGTCCTCAGGGTTGTGAAGAAGTCGGTTCCCTGAAGCATTATTGTTTTGAGAACCTCCCCTGATTGCCTGATTCTGAGCGATGTGGCGAATGGAAGCTTCTGCCACCTGAAATCACAGGTTGCAAGGTACTCGGTTCCACGACCCTCGACAACCAGCCTCAGATTACTCCCGGCGGGAAGTACAATTGGTCTGATAGTAAGGTTATGGGGTGACATCGGAGAGATTATGATGCTGGTATCTTCAGGGGTAAGTATGGGCCCGCCTGTACTGAGATTATAAGCCGTAGAACCGGTGGCTGTGCTGATTATCAGACCATCAGACCAGTACGTGTTCAGGTACAGGTCGTTTACAAATACCTGCACGGTAATCATATTCAGGTCAGCCTTCTGTATAGTAATCTCATTCAGTGCAAATGCGCCCTCGTGACCGAACAACGACTCCGGCTGAATAATCTCGAGCAACGATCGCTCAACTATGCCATATTCTCCTCTGTACAGAAGGTCGAGGGCAGGCTTGATATCGTCACCGGCGATATTCGCCAGAAACCCCAGCCTGCCTGTATTCACACCTGCCACAGGAATATTCAGGCTCCTCACCATCATCATCGTTTCAAGATAGGTTCCGTCACCTCCCACACTAAGTGCTATGTCAGGCAGTTCATTCAATTCGCCCAGGTTGCTGAACTTTTCAATCAACCCTCCGCTGCACGATGAATACTCGCCTGCTTTCTCATACAGATACAGGTACGTGCCCCTGGCACACATTTCCTTTACAAGCGCTGCTACGCAATCCAGCGTCTTCCGGCTCCTGTCCTGACTGAATATTGCCACCCTCTTCATAACTCCCCTAAATGTCAAGGTATTTCATAAACATATCAAACCTGTCAGAATAAAACCTGTCAAGAGAGTCATCCTCAGTAAGCCAGGTCTTGACTTCATACCCATACCTCTCGAAGGTTCTGACTATCGAAGTCAGGTTTGATGTATTTATCTTAAGGGTAATCTCAAGCCCCGTTGACTCAGATTGCGAGGTGATATATAAGCTGAGCACCCTTGCATTGTTTGATTCTATAATCTGAGAAATCTGTGCAAGTGAATAATCCCGTTCCAGCACCTGAAGAACAATTACTCCTCCCGGCATGTCAAGTCCTGATATTCGTGCGAGGTACCCTACAATATCACTTACCAGGATAACTCCCTTGTAATGTGATTTCTCATCAAGCACAGGTACGACAGAAAGACTCATACGTGAAGAGATGCCTATCACATCAAATATATGCGTATCAAGACTGACGTACGGCTTGAAGAGGGTCAGCCTGTGGTTTCCGATAGGTTCATCAGGCTGGTTGATATCATAGATATCGGCGTCAGAAATAAGCCCCAGGAAATCCTGGTTGTTAACAATAGGAAGGTGAGATATCCTGAAAATCTCAATCCAGTTAAGGGCTGTCTGCCCGGTATCGG
>CAYUOS010000047.1:0-21762 GCA_964446435.1 uncultured Rikenellaceae bacterium
GCCGCTACAGCTTGCACGCGACAGGGATCTGATGGCTTCATGCGGCCTTGATCTAAGCTTCTATTGTCAGATATGCAGCAATCTTCTTTCTTAAGCAGGGAAAGAGTCTCAGCCATTGCAGGGGGCACTCAGAGCTGACCAAGCACCTTAATAAACATCTCTTCAGGGGTTTGGTACTGGCCCGATTCAATGATCCTTCTGATTAAATCCTTCTTGCCGGGATAAAGCTTTTCGAGTGTTGCTTTGTTGAGAGTGACCCTTGTAAGTTTTCCCTTGTTTCCGGTTAAATAGTATTGCTCTGATGCCACAAATTCATCATATCTTCTGTCAGCGCTGTACGCATTTCTGTAATCAGCCTCGCGGAAGGTCCTTATTGGTACCTTTAAGAAGAGTCTATCCTCCCCCTCATAGAGTATCTGGCAGAACCTGACACCCTTTAAAGGTTTGTCAAATAGCATTCCGGCCGTCGACCTGAAAGTTTTCTCTCCGTCATCTGTATCGAAAACAACATCAATCAGCACTTCAGGCTGAATCGACATCATTCTTTTCGTTGAGGGGTGCATGAAAACCAGCAGGCTTTTTATAATGTCGATATTGGCATCTACCGTAAGATAGATATCCTGCCCCTCTATTCTCATATAAGCCTTGGTGAGATCATCGAACAGCATCGGAGATCCTTTTGTCCCGGCATATCGTTCATCCATGCCATAACCGCCAACAGCTCCGGGGGCGATATTCGCAATGGCGGCGAGGTTCTGTTCAGCTGTAATGCCGGTGCGGAGAGTGTTCTTTTCCTGTGCAAAGTTTTCGAAAGGCAACAGCAACATAACCAACAATATAGATAGCTGTCTCATGTCTAGTGATTTTAGTCAGAAGCAAAGTTAAGTATAAAAGCTTAACAAAAACAGCTGTTTCAGATAATGCTGGTTCTGACTGTCGCTGATTCAGACATGTCAGTTGTGTGCTTCGCTAGCAAAGTCAAAATCAGAGTATTGTGCTACCCTCTCTTCTTGTCGTAACCTCTTGATTTTCTGTCGCGCGGATGTCTGTATTTGGGAGCTGCCTCACGGCCGGTGAACTCATAGTTCTCGGCTGCTTCGACTCTTATTCCATCGAATATTACATTATTCAGGGCGACTATTATCTTACGGGCCATTTTGCTGTCAACTTCCACAGAGGAGGCTCTGTTGAATATCTCTATCTGTCCTATTTCGACGTTTTCATTTTCTGCAACGCCTCTTACCAGGTCAATAACATCTCTCTTGGTAATATCTTTTCCTTTTCCGATGTTGAACACGATTCTTGACATCGAACGTCCCTTTCCGGCGCCTTTTTCACGCCTCCCGTCTCTTGTCGCCCCTGTTTCACTCCTGTCTCTGCCTGATCTCTCTGAGTTTCGCGATCTTCCGTCTCTTCCGTCTCTCCTGTCTCTTCCGTCTCTCCTGTCATTGCCTTCTCTACTGTATCTTTCGCCCCTTACTTCCTGCCAATCAGAGTTACGGTTTCTGTCGTAAGCCTCCCTGGCGTCTATATTCAGGTCGGGAGCGTTTTTGTAATAATCGAGAAATCGGTTGAATTCTACCGACACCATTCGCTTTATTATCTCCTCTTTTGAGAGGTCTCCGAGTGTCTGGTAGACCTTTTCCATGTAGGGATCAATTCTGGCATGTTCGACATGTGAATTTCTCATCTTTTCAACCATGCTGTAGAGCTGTCTTTCACATATCTCCGTACCTCCAGGCACCGGGCGCTGTTCGAACTTCTTCTTCACCACTTTCTCTATCTGGCTGATGCGTCCGCGTTCCTTCAGGTTTATAATAGAGATGGCAGCTCCTTCCTTCCCTGCCCGTCCGGTTCTTCCTGTCCTGTGCGTGTAAACCTCATTGTCGTCAGGAAGGTTATAGTTTATGATATGGGTAAGATCATTCACATCGAGTCCTCGTGCTGCCACGTCGGTAGCAACAAGTACGCTTAGATTCCTTTCGCGGAATTTTTGCATTACGTAGTCACGCTGTGCCTGTGACAGGTCACCATGAAGGGCTTCGGCGTTGTAGCCATCGCTCATCAGCGAGGCAGCCACCTCTTTGGTCTCCTGACGTGTGCGGCAGAAGACAATGCCATAAATGTCGGGGTAATAGTCAACCACTCTCTTAAGCGCATTATACCTGTTCTTGGCCGTCACCATATGGAATATGTGCGACACGTTTTCTGCCCCGGCATTTTTTGTTCCTACAGTTATTTCGACAGGGTCGTTCATATATGTTTTTGCGATCCTGTTTATTTCCTGCGACATTGTAGCAGAGAAGAGCAGAGTGTTTTTTCCGGAAGGTGTTTTTGCAAGTATGGCATCGAGATCGTCGCGGAAGCCCATCTTCAGCATTTCGTCAGCTTCGTCGAGTACCAGGGTCTCAACTTTTGAGAGGTCAATCCTGTTCCTGCGCACAAGGTCGTGTATCCTTCCCGGGGTTGCGACCACTATATGGGCTCCTCTTTTGAGGATACCAATCTGCTTGTCGATGGAGGCTCCGCCATAAACGGCAACGATTGTAAGTCCCTTGAGATATTTCCCATAGCTTTCAAGGTCGCGGGCAATCTGCATACAAAGTTCCCGCGTAGGACTGAGAATCAGTAATTGCGGGTGGGGTGCGTCGAGGTTGATGTTTTGAAGTGCGGGAAGACCGAAGGCTGCTGTTTTACCGGTACCGGTCTGTGCCAGTCCGATTATATCGCACCTCTCCTCAAGCAGTAATGGTACTACTTTCTGCTGTACAGGTGTGGGAACCAAAAAGCCAAGCTCTTCAATTGCCCTGAGGAGCTCCGGGGAGAGTTCCAGTTGATTAAATAACATTCTGAATAGTTTTTATGAGCCTCCCCGTATTCACAATCACCGTACAATGACAGGTCAACCCGTTAATAATAAGCTTCGAGAGCGCCGGTCACATCTTTTGTTTACGGAATTCTTTTGCGGGTGCAAAGGTAGTATTAATTTCGGTCTGATTTACCTGTTATAGTTTTCTTAGTACGATTTTTTCGTTTGAGTATTTTATTATATCGTTAAAATGGCGTTTGAGTGTATTGTAATCAGAAGCCTGATAGGTGCTGAGCTTGAACTGGTATTGAAGAGAGATTGAGATTGTATTTCCATTTTGTTCACTGACATATGACATTTTGAATAGGGGGGTGTCAACAGCAGGGCATGAGGGAATTGATTCGACTTCATAGCCTTCGGGAATATCTATTACTGATGCATAAGACCTGTGGAGAGGATAGATGAAGTCAACAGGTTGTGTTCTTGTTGTCTGTGTAAGCGGATTGTTCTTTAATGGTTCATTCATGAAGGGTGAGATGTAGATTCTGTCAGCGATAGACTCTGTTCTCTGTTCCGCGATGAACCTGACTATCAGTGGTTTTTCAGGATCGTTAAGGTTGAGTAGTGACCATGACTCTTCATCTACCAGGTAGTGCTGGTTCTCTGCGTAAGTACGTAAAGTCGCCTCGTCGGATTCAATACTGCGACGCATATTGAATGCATCATACTCGGTATAGCTCTTCTGCACAGATGCTCTTGTCGCCTTATCAGTTACATTCAGCAATAGCAGTGTCGACACTGCTGATGGATTCAATGCTTCAAGGCTAAGCCAGACAGGATCACCTATTCCAATAATCAGGCCTTTGTCGTTAATGCATCTTTCCGGCAACCTGATATTTGAAATCAGGGGTTCGGTTGCATCTCCAACAAAGTATTCATTCCCGATCATGGCAGCGACAACCACGTTGTTGAAAAAGTGCAGGAATGGGTAGTCATGCTTGATCTTTCCGTTCTGCCGGGTGCTGACAAGCAGCGGGAATGCCTTGATTCCTGCCGCCTGCAGCATTCCTACTGCAAACAGGTTAATGTCTGCGGAATTTCCTTCCTTGTCACGCACAAACCTGTCGGCCGTTTTGCTCGCATATTTAGCGGTATTGCCATTCCATATGTAGTTGGTTTTGACGTATGTCATTATATAGTGGTAGAGTTCCAGTTCAGACTTTCCTGTCTTTTTGGTGTTGCCAAGGAGTGATTTCATCTGGCTTGTTGACTTTGAGACATATTTGCCAAAGCTCTCCTCTCTCTGCATTCCCTTTATCAGTTCGGGCCAGGTTGAAAGTACCGATCTTTGTGTGCCACCCAGCTGGTGAACTCTGGCCAGCTGGAAGTCAATCTTGATGATATAGTCACTTCTTGAAGTGATGAACTCATTGTCGGCATACGCCGGGACATATTCCATTCCGAAGGTGTATACCATGTCGAAAAATTCAAGTGGTTTAGGGGCACCTGGGATTGCCATATGGCGGGGGAAGCTTTTGTCGACTTGTGAGGTCTGCCTGTCAAATTTACCTGAACCCTGAAGAATATATGAGTATTCGTAGAAGGGCACCATTCTCGCAACATACTCACTGGATATTACCGGTATGTCCCACTGAAATTCCCAGTCGCGCAGATTAACCAGATAAGGAGAGGTGATGGTGTACCTTATTTCGATAACCGAACCGGGTCTTACATCAGGCATGGCGAACTTTTTTGCCATCCAGTATTCATTGATCTTCTCTTCATGCACATCCTGAGGCCTGATTGCGGTTTTAATAATCTTGCCATCTTCAAGGTTGTAGGTAATGGCTACCAGGTCCTTTACCTGCTCCCTGATATTGTTCTCCTGGTAGAAAGGAATTGAGAAGGTCCCGTATTTAACTCCTGAATCCTTAAGGATTTTTATTTTTGTTGATCTTTCAAAGAATACCTCAAAAGTCAGCTCACGAACCTCGGCAAATCTTGAAAGGCCCTTGTCATAGATAACCACTGCACCGGCCTGGGGGTCTCTTCCATAAGAAGACATTCTCAACTCATAGTCGGTAATTCTGCCAAAATCCATGGATATCTCCTGTGATATAATCAGGATGCCGGTGGTAATAAGAAGAATGGTTGTTGTAAGAAGATGTTTCATTGTTTCAGTATTTTGTAGCGATTATTGCCGATTCCCTTTCAGTATTTCGGATGTTTCTGATGAATGAGTGTACTTCAGCATACTGATCGCCTGAATAATAACCTGCGTTAAGTATAAACTGCCTGGTAACTAAAACGGTTTCACCATCGAGGTGGCTTGATGAAGAGAACCTGCCACCAGGTGACTCAATGATGGTGTCAACGGGAAGACCTGCCAGCCTGTATCCCGCCGGAAGGGTGTACTTAACGGTGTCTGTCTGCTTTATAGGATATTCGAGTTTCAGCGGGTTCTTCCTTAAGCCGGGTTCCTCTAGCCGGGGAAGCGAAAAGGGTGGAGCAGAGGTAACAATATTCTCTCCGTATTCTGCAAACAACCTGTTGCTGCCTGCCAGTATGTTGAGTTTTATATAATTGCTGTCGCGATGCACCTGATCGATAAAATAGTCATTCATTACAAGTCCTGAGGGCAGAAACCTTTCCGTTATTATTGAGAGTTTGTCATTTTCAGGTAAAGATTTCGAGATACTTCTTAGTATCTCATATTTATTACCCTTTAGTGTCATTTCAATTTCGATAGTGGCGGAGGGCGGTCTTTCCGAACTAATCGTGAATACCCTTACTTCTTCAACATCATCAGGTGCCATTTGGGGTATGCGCTGAAAGTGGCTTGCATTTTTTTCGACGACAAGCACATCCCTGCCCTGTATAAATGTTCCCGTATAGCCTGCCGGGTAGTCGCTGGTACAATCTATCCACGTCGTATCGCCATCAACAGGCACACAAAGTATGATATGATTAAAGCTCTGTGATGGAAATGACCTGTCAGTCTCCACGAATCCATCTCCGGCCATAATCTTGGAGTAGTATGAACTGATGCCGGCATAAGCAAGGACTGACCGGAAGTAGTTTGAGAGTGCTTTGCAATCTCCATACCTGTTGTTGACAACATATGATACCGGGTGTGGTTTCAATCCGCCTGTTTCAATACTTACATTAATATACCTGGTGTTATCCTGCAGATAGTGGTAAAGTATATTGAGTTTTTCACGGGTTGAAACTGTTCCCGCAATAAGTTTGTCAATCCTTTCCCTTTCAGATGCGGGAAGCGATTCAGGTGGCCCGATCAGATTGCTCTGCCAGTTGCCGAAGGTGGTCCAGTTTTCCAGTGAACCAGGTCTGGCGAAACTAAAGTGCAGAGGGACAATCTTTACATGAGGCAGGTAAAGGATTGCAGGTGGAGAGAGGACCTCCTTCAGGGATATTGGAGTTGTGTGTGAGGTTTTCCAGTTATAGTTAACCCTGCCTTTGGGCAGAGTACTGACGGACGGTTCACCGGCATAAGACCGAAAGTCGATCTTATAATCATCGGGGATAATCAGGTTTAGTTCAGCTCTGTAGGTCGGGATCTCCGGCGACAGAACGGGTACCCAATAGTCTATCCATATGAATTGATTCTCAATCTCCTCATATGAATAGGCCATAATGTAAGGGTATTGGTTGTGTCTGAGGGTGAACTCTTTCACATAAGAATCTTCATATAGTGAGATTGACGAAATAGAGCTTCGTTCAGAAACAGACTTCTTGTCAAGTTTCCTTATAACCTTGCCATTAAGGTCTAGAATCCTTGCCTCCAGTTTTCCAACTTTCACAAGTCCTGACCATGGAATCGAAACGTTTGTGTATTTTTCCCCGTTGCGATTGTTAACCTTTATTGCCCACATGTTGTTCCTTATGAGCTTCCCCTTGGTTATCTCTATTGTTGTAATTTGCATTATAACCTCAGCATCCTGTCCAACTATTTGATTATTATTAAACAGATGCATCAATATGGCAAAAAGGACCACCACCGGCAGTTTTTTCTTTTGTCTGGGAAATTGATGAACGATTGTTTGCATTGAGGTTCGTGGTTGTCAGACAGGTGTTAAGGTTGATAAAAACAAATTTAGATAAATATCGTTTGATTATCAAGAGCCCGATACACTTTTCCCGGTATCTGAATCTGAAATTTTCCGCCTCAGAGTACTATTGCCACCTTAGTCTCTCGCAGCTTTATGAACTCTATGAGCTATGTGAACTCATTTTACTATCTTGCTACCTTTATAGCCTATTATCAATACAAAGTGAGGGTAGCAGTCATTACCGACGTGCATGAGGACGTGGTGAGCCTGAAGAGGGCTCTGCGGATGATAGAGATCGAGAAGTGCGATCAGATCGTTTGTCTTGGAGACATTCTTGGGTATCCCTATCTGCGCGGGAGCTATGAGAAATCGCGCAACGTGAGTGAGTGCATTTCCCTTATCAGGAGCAATTGCACGATGGTGGTTGCCGGCAATCACGACATTTTCCATTTGCGCAGGCTGCCTGAATTTTCGAACGGCTTTCGGTTCCCCCATGACTGGTATGAAATGCCACCTGAGATGAAGACCAGGATTTCAGGAGGGCGGGTGTGGAACTACTCTGATGATTGTCCGGTATCACTGACGGATGATGAACTAGAGTTTATGAATAACCTTCGCGAGTACGAGATTCTGGATACTGTGACCGGGAGGTTGCTGTTTTCACATTCGCTATATCCTAACCTCACGGGATATGTATCTGACAAAAATGGCACTGAAGGAATGCTTTCAACCCATTTCGGATTTATGGAGGAGAATGAATGCAGGCTTTCGGTTTGCGGCCATATGCATATTGAGGGCCTCGGAGTCAGCTACCAGTTGCGTGATTCGTTTTTTCCGAGGCTCTTCAGGGGGTTCAGGTATTTTCCGTATGGGAGGAAGAGGTTAAGGAATCACAGGTGTTGCGTTACAATACCGGCTCTGGCAGACAACAGCCAGGTTAACGGCTTTGCCGTGTTTGACAGTGATGATTTCAGCATAAATGCAGTATCTTTAAATGCCAATAGGCTTGTAGTCATATGAAAAGAATTATCAGGGCGGGTTTCTTCAGGAGGATCATGCTTCCGGCAATGCTGGCAATATTTTTATTTGTCATCTCGCTGTTTGCATACGTGGTGCCGACTTTCGAAAGAAATGCGATGGAGCAGAAGAAGAAGATGCTGCGGGAGCTTACCAATATTGCATGGAGCATTCTCGACAAATACAACAGGGATGTGGAAAACGGGTCGCTTCTGCTCGATGAAGCCCAGGCAGCTGCCATTGAAGAGATTGAGTCGCTTAGGTACGGGCCGGAAGAGAAGGATTATTTCTGGATAACGGACCTTGCTCCGAGAATGATTATGCATCCCTATGTTCATGAGCTTATGGGTCAGAGCCTTAGTAACTTTGCTGATCCTGACGGTGTAAGGCTCTTCCGTGAGGCGGTCGATATTGCCAAGAGGGAAGGAGAGGGTTTCATAAACTACAAGTGGCAGCTCAGGGATGATACGGCACAGATTGCTCCGAAGCTAAGCTTCGTAAAGCTTTTCACACCCTGGCGGTGGGTGGTCAGTACCGGGATCTATATCGATGATGTTCACAGGGAGATGTCGGCGCTGACCAACAGGCTGCTATTGATTTTGCTGGGAATAACCGTTATCATTGCCCTTATCATATTCTTTATAACTTTTCAGAGCCTTGAGATTGAGAACAGGAGGCGTTCGGTTGAAGGGATGCTCAAGGAGTCAAGGGAGAAGTACAGATCGCTGCTGGAATCCTCAACCGAAGGAATAATACTGTTGCTGAATTCACAGATTGCCTATACCAACTCATTTGTTCACAGGTGGTTGAAGTATAGCGGTGCTGAGCTGCAATCGATGTCGATAAGTGATATAATCCCTTCGCTGAAAATTGATGAAATAAGTGGAGTTGACAGAGAGACCCGTTTTGAAACAACAGTAACAGGAAAGGATGGGACCAGGTCGGAAGTCCTTCTCACAGTCCTTCCGGTAGAGTTTGCCGACAAGATTGGAATGCTTCTTACCTTCAGGGATATAAGTGAGCATCGCCTGCTGATCAGTGAGGTGGAGGAGCTAAGGGAAAGATTGAAGGAGGTGGCAGACTATTCACCTGCCGACATCAGCAGGTTTGCGTCGTATGCTTCGAATGTTGCACTTCTGAACAATCAGACTGTATCTGAGATTTCCAGGCCAGTTAAGATGTGCAATGCTGATGCTCCGGTGAAGATTGCTGCAGATATACTCAGCAGGAACGCAAATTCGGCGGTACTTGTTCTGGTCAATGGCAAACCGGCCGGAATAATCACAATGGGAGACGTTGTGAGAAGGGTTACTGCAATGAACCAACCCCTTGAAATGGCAGCAGCCGAAATTATGTCTGCACCCCTGGTTACGGTGACCCCTGATACATCTCTGTCCGCTGCTGCCGCCATGATAGAAAAAAAGAGGATTTCACATCTGCCGGTAAGAGACAGTGAGGGGGTTGTAACCGGGATTATTGCCTCGGAAGATATTTCAGCCAGGCTCTTCCATTCACCCTCCGTTATTGGCTCATGTGTAGGCACCAGCGACAGTGTTGACGATCTTGCCCGGTGCAGGATGAAATTACCGTTTATGGTAAAACCGCTGCTGAGCGAGATAGGTAATGTATCTACTTTCACCAGGATTCTGTCACAGTTCAATGATGCCATTACCATAAGAATAATTGATATGGCTGTGAGAGAGATGGGTCCGCCACCTTCACCCTTCACCTTTGTTGTTTTCGGCAGCGCAGGAAGAGAGGAGCTGACTTTCAATTCTGACCAGGACAATACCATAATATATTCAGAATCGGATTCCGTGTCGCCTGACCAGACAAAGGAGTATTTTGTAAATCTGGGAACCAGGGTTTGCAACGCACTGCATGAAACCGGGCTGGTTCGCTGCAAGGGTGGCTACATGGCCTCCAATCCGCAGTGGTGTGCAAGGCTCGAAGACTGGAAGGGCTATTTTAATGACTGGATAATGAATTCTGATGCTGACAGCATTCTCAATTTCTCGGTATTCTTTGATTTCCGGATGCTTTATGGCGAAAAGGAGATTTTTACGGGGCTTGAGGACTTTGTATTCGAATCACTAAGGCGGCGAACAACCTTCTTCTTTGCACTTGCCCAATCAATAACCAGGATAAAATACCCGTCCATTACCACTCTGGTAAATGAAGATTCAGAGGGCAGGAAGAGGGAGCAGTTCATTGATATAAAGGCTGCCATGGCTCCGCTGGTGATGATAGCAAGGATATACGCACTGCACAAGGGTATCAGGCTGAAGGGAACCACAGAGAGGCTAAGGGCATTGCGAGCTGCCAGAGCACTTAGTGAGGAGACGTGTGATGAGCTTTCGTACTACCATAACTTTCTGTCGTATCACCGGATGCAGTCTCTGCTTGTTCAGGCAGTCGGAGGAGAAGAATTCACCAACAATGTTGCACTATCAGCCATGAATGAGGCCGAGCAGATGATATTGAAGAAGATTTTGTCAAGATCCGGGGCTTTCAATGAGATTCTTACTGCAGAATTCATGAGTGCATTCCAGGGATAATCAGGTAGCTACAGGAAATAATACCCTCCCTCTTGCTCAAGTGAAAAATCTTAATACATTTGCTGACTGTTCAGACCTGTTAACCAATACCATGACCTGTCCGGGAGACCTGTCGGCAGTGTCGGGAGAAGGGTTCAGAACCGTGAAATGCTAACCTAAAAACCGAACCGCGTGGAAAAAAACGACTACAAAATCAGTTTTTTCAGGCCGACTACCGATCGTGCCAGGCTTAACCGCAATTTAACGGTCAAGCTGTTCATTGCATGGGCAGTCGCCATTTTCGGATTCCAGATACTGCTGAAGGTTGTCGGGAAACCCGTTCCTGAAGAGGGTCTTGTTTCATTTAATGTTGCATGGACTAAAATAGAGTCCGGTACTGCAGGTATAGACGACTATCAGTCTGCCTCAAAACCGATTGTCCAGGTGTTGGGTAAGTCATCACTGAAGGCCCCGGAGTACGAAGCGCTGAAGGATGTACTTGGCTGGCTGGTTTCCCGGGTTATGGCTGATGATGATTTGAACAGCTTACAGGAGGAGGTGGTTAATCTTAACCTTCTGCGTAACCGGATAACAACCCTGAAGGATGAACAGTACATAAGGGCCAAGGAGTCAGTCACCATGAAGGCTGCGCCTGCACTTGGAATAGAGTCTGGCAGCCTGCATGCACAATTGCTTCCGCTGGGCCTCGATAATGACCTTTCATTTGTTTCGGCAGAAAACAGGAAGAGTGTCCCGATTATTATGAACACATACATGACTCATAATCGCTCATTTCTGACCGATAAAGTATTCCTGGGCTTCCCGTTTCATTACTTCTATACTGCAGTATTCCTGCTTGTCTTTTTTATCGGGCTTTGCTGGTTCTATTGTTACAGGACCGACAAGGTGCATGCCAGGCTCAATTTCACAGAACAGACTTCTTAATGATGTATTTTAAACGGGGAGAATTAAAAAGATGAAAAGAATATACTTACTTCTGGTGTCGTTTTTGCCGACAGCCCTTCTGTCTGCCAACGATGTTACACAGCTTGAGGGTGGTTTCAAGGTCGGACCGGCTATTATACTTATCCTGATACTATCGCTTTTTATACTTGTCGGACTGGTATTCAGAGCAAAGGATACTACCGATTATTATGCAGCCGGACGGAAGATCTCACGGTTTGGTTCAGGTATGGCTATAGCCTCAAACTGGATGAGTGCAGCCTCTTTCCTTGGGATGGCTGCCCTGATGTATGACGTTGGATACCACGGTCTGGCCTATGTTGTAGGCTGGACAGGCGGATATGTTCTGCTGCTTATTTTAATGGCCGGACAGATAAGGAGATACGGAAAGTATACCGCAGCTGACTTTATTGGTGACAGGTACTATTCCAGCTCATTACGAACAATTGGTGCTGTAATTGCAATTATAATCTCAATTGCCTATGCAGTTGGTCAGTTTGGAGGTATAGGCCTGATGTTCAAGTGGGTGTTGGGGATCAATTATCTGCCGGCGGTTATGATCGGTGGTTCGGTTGTGCTTGCATATACGCTGATTTCAGGCATGCTTGGTGTAACCAAGAACATGCAGATTCAGTACATCATTATTATTTCATCGTTCATAATCCCGCTGTTTATTCTGACATCAAAATTTGATTACTTCTGGCTGCTGCCACAGATAGGATATGGTTCTGTGGTTCAGGATATTGTTGAAGGAATACAGATTACTGAAAAGTCAGGACTTTTCAATTCCCTGGGCCACCATTTTGCTATTGTGCCCAGTCCGGAATATGCGATGCCGTGGGATCCTTCTACCGGTCAGACCTTTTTCCAGTGGATGGCGATTGCGTTCTCGCTGATGATAGGAACCGCAGGGTTGCCTCACGTTATTCAGAGATTCTATGTGGTGCCAAAGGTCAGCGATGCGAGGTGGTCTGTGGTATGGGGTTTGTTTTTTATCTGCCTTCTATACTGGAGCGCACCGGTTTATTCAGCGTTCGGAAAGCTCCTATCGGCAAATCCTGAGGTAGGGAAGCTGGCAAAAGATGCAATAGTGGTATATACGGCACAGCTTGGCGATGTGCATCCCCTTATCGTCGGTCTGCTGGCAGCGGGGGGAGTCTCAGCAGCTTTTTCAACTGTTTCCGGTCTGCTGGTAGCAGGCTCGTCAGCCTTTGCACATGACATCTATGTCAAGGTGATAAATCCCGGAGCAGCACCCAATGTTCAGCTCAGGGTAGCCAGAATCAGTACAGTCTTCATGGCAATAATCATAACGATCATTGCATTGTTTGACCTGGCACTGATTGCCCAGCTTGTGGCAATTGCATTTTCGATGGCAGGTTGTACGATATTCCCTCTCTTCCTTCTTGGAATATGGTGGAGCGGATCAAACAGGGCAGGGGCAAAGGCCGGACTGATAACCGGAAGTATTGTAACACTTGTATCACTTACCTACCTAATCGGAGCGAAGGCGGGATGGAGTCTGCCCTGGTTTGACTTTGTTTCTTACTACCTGGGAGCATGGTACTTTGCCTGGATTGGAGCCCCGCTTGCGATAGCAGCCAATATTATTGTTTCAAAGATGACAAAGGAGACACCTGTTGAAATAAGACAATTCCTTATAGAAAAAGTACATTCTTGATTTTGACTGCATTATCGATGAACAAAGGCACAAGGATGGTCATAATTGTTATGATCATCCTTAGTGCTGTTGGAATTCTGGTAGCAAAGATTTACTACGGCAACATCAACAGGGCAGTCGATCCGCGCATCAGGGATGCCCGTGTAATGTATGGCAGGTATAACCTCTATGTTGCTGAGAATGATATTGAGATGGCTGTAGCCGTGCTCGACAGTATCAGGGACATATACCTCTCGGTTCCCCATTATAGAGATTCATATGAGCCCGGGGTATTGGAGAATAACCTGGCTTCTGTGTACCTTACCCTTGCACTATCTGCAACGGAAGAAGGAGACAGAAGAGATTTTCTGCTTTCTGAGGCTGGGGCACATCTCGTTGCAGGCATAGACCTTTATATGTCGTGGATGGCTCGTTATGGCAGTCTGACTGAGGATAAGATACGCGAGATTGTGGTAGATGATTTCATCGGCGACGAAACGGTGATGTCAACGAATAACAGTGAAGCGATAATTGCCGGTAGAATCAGGGATATTCTCGATGCCCAAAAGGAGACACCGCGGCGATTGTCGGTAAGCTATTCGAATATGGGAATAATTATGAGGCACAGCGGCAAAGTTGAGGAGGCCGTCCAATATTATGAAAAGGCCCTTGAGATATGGCCTCAGAACCATGTCGCCAGAAATAATCTGAACATCATATTCGGGCTTCCTCCGGTTAAGCAGGGTTTGCTGAAGAGGATGTTTCCCCCTGACAGATTGTGACATTTTTTGACTGTTTTTATTAGTAACAATTAATATAATAAGATGAAGATTAACCGAATACTATCAGCTCTGCCCTTGCTGTTGTTTGCTGCAATCGCTTCAGCCCAGAATGCCGGTGAGCCACCGAAATATGGGATAAGCTTCACCGGCTTCCTTAAGACAGACTACTTCCTCGACACCCGCGAAGGTGTTTCGATTAGGGAGGGACACTTCCTGCTCTTTCCAAGGAATGTATCGCCTGACGCCAACGGAAAAGACATCTATGCCGGACTGTCATACAATTTTCTCTCGATACAGACCAGGCTGACCGGCAGGATAACGGCACCTGACGCTTTTGGTGCAAAGGTTACGGGTGTGCTTGAGGCTGACTTCTTTGGCAATGAGAATGCCGCCTTTATCGATGCCAATGGTTTCAGGCTCAGACATTCCTACGCCAGATTGAACTGGGAAAAGACCGAGCTGATAGCGGGTCAGTTCTGGCATCCCTTCTTCATACCGGGGTGTTTTTCAGGTGTCATCTCGTTCAACACCGGGGCGCCGTTTCAGCCCTTTTCACGCAACCCTCAGGCCAGACTGACATACAAGGCCGGGAAGATGAGCTTCACCGGAGCAGTCTCTGCGCAACGCGACTTTGCAAGTCCTGGTGGTTCGGCTCCGTTGCGCAATAGTGCCACTCCCAATGTTAGCGGTCTGATCTCATTTGAAAACAGGAACAGTGATTCTGGAACCGATATTCTGGCGGGAGCAGGTATTGACTACAAAACCATTCAGCCGCTGCAAACCACCACCCGGCTGGGACAAACCTATGCCACTGACGAGAAGGTTAAGGGATTGTCGGCCACGGCATTTCTCAAGGTAACCAGGCCAGGGTTCACCTGGAAGCTGCAGACCATTTACGGTGAAAACCTTTTCGACCTCATTATGATGGGTGGGTATGTTGTCAGCTCCCTGGCCGACCCTGCAACCAACAGGGTGAAATACACAACTCTGAATTACCATACTACCTGGTCAGAGTTCCAGACAAACGGAGAAAAGGTGCAGTTTGGCATTTGGACAGGCTATGCACGGAATCTGGGGTCGAAGGAACCAATACTTGTCTATTCGAACCGCATCGGAGGAACCGATGTAACCACGCGTGGAGCCGATATGAAATATGTGGCCAGGATATCTCCAAGGGTAGTCTTCATTCAGGGTAAATTCAACTTTGCCACCGAATTTGAGTACACTACCGTGGCGTATGCCACCCAGCAGACAGACGGAACCCTTAACCGTAACTCCTACGGAATAATTACAGATTCACAGAACGTTGGCAACCTGAGGATTCTTCTTTCGGCAATACTTAATTTCTGATGCAGGCGTTTTAATTGCAGAAAATCAATTTAAAATCGGAGAGATGCACGGACCGGCAGCAAAACTTGAGAAAGACCATGCCGCAGACAAGAAGGCAAGGCTTGGAGTGTACCTGTTCCTGGTGTATGTAATTGTTTACGCCGGGTTTGTAATAATCGGACTATACGACCCTGAACTAATGGGCGTTCATGTGCTGGGAAGGCAGAACCTTGCCATCATATACGGATTCGGGTTGATTGTGCTTGCGATCATTATGGGATTCATCTACAATGCCCTTTGTACACGTATGGAAAACAGGATGAACAAACAGCAGAAAGGAGGTCCCGATGATTTATAATGTCTCGGCCTGGGCGATAATAATCTTTGTCATCTTCGTTGCATTTGTGCTTTTTCTCTCTTTCTATTTTGCCCGTAAGACAAAATCTGCTGCAGGATACTATGCTGCCGGGGGAAACATTCACTGGGGAGTAAACGGGATAGCCTTTGCAGGAGACTACCTTTCAGCAGCCTCATTCCTCGGTATATGCGGGATGATAGCGTTTTCGGGGTACGACGGATTTCTGTACTCCATAGGATATCTTGCCGGCTGGGTTGTTGCGCTATTTATCGTTGCCGAACCACTCAAGCGACTGGGCAGGTACACTTTCACCGACGCCCTCGATGCAAGATTCAATTCGAAATCGATCAAGCTGACAGCTTCTATCAGTACCCTGGTAGTATCAGTCTTCTACCTTATACCCCAGATGGTTGGTGCCGGAGACCTGGTGGTGCCACTGCTTGGATTACCCCACTGGCTTGGTGTGGTTATCGTCGGCTCAATAGTGATATTCATTGTGGCTACGGCGGGGATGACCTCAACAACTTATGTTCAGTTCATTAAGGGAGCCCTTCTGATAATCTTCTCAACGGTACTTACGGTTTATATTCTTAACAACGGTCTGAATCTCAGTCCGGGTGGATCCTACCACAGGTTTGTTACCATCGGTGTGGTATTCGAGGATGGTGGGCTGGTTGGTACCACTGAGGCAGGGTACACTCTTGAGGATCTGCAGAAGGTCGACGGAATGACATTCGTGGCACTTGAGAACCAGGGAGTAACCAACTGGTACAAGCTCTCATCCGATTCAACATATCTTGAGGAGATGCTGTCGGTTGCCACCCGGTATGACGGAGTGAAACTCTATAATGGCGAACCTAAAACGGAGGGCAGGTTCTACCAGGTAGGTCACCTGACGAAAATTGTGGTTGATGGAGAAGAGGTAGACGAGACCGGCCCGCTGGGCCCGTTCAGGTTTATCTCAACCCTTGAGGAGAGTGAGCTGGTAAGGTTCACCAAAAAGGAGATCAAGGCTGCCCGTACTACGGTCTGGTACCAGGAACCCACTCCCGGCAGCGAGATGGTAAAGCCGGGACTTCTCTACAAAGTTTCAACGCGTGCAGGTGCTACATTCTGGACCAAGCTCAATTTTGTTTCCCTGATGCTGGCTTTGTTTTTCGGAACCTCTGCCTTGCCTCACATTCTTATAAGATACTACACCGTTCCAAGCCAGAGAGCCGCACGGAAATCCACCATTGTGGCGATTGCTGCGATAGGGTTCTTCTATATCCTTACCATGTACATGGGTCTGGGTGCCGCCATAAACGGTGTTCTCGATGTGGAGAGCAGCAATATGTCAGGACCGCTCCTTGCAAGGTATTTCGGGGTCGGACTATTCTCAATGATCTCAGCCATTGCCTTTGCAACGGTTCTTGGCACCGTCAGCGGTCTGATTGTCGCCTCTTCGGGAGCTATTGCACATGATTTTCTTGATAATTACCTGAACCTGAAGATGGATGACAGGCAGAAGGTAAAGGCAGGTAAGTTCGCTGCTTTTGGTGTGGGTTTGTTTGCCATACTGCTGGGTATACTCTTCAAGGGAATGAATGTATCATTTCTGGTAGGCCTTGCCTTTGCGGTCGCAGCCTCAGCTAACCTGCCGGCAATACTATTCCTGCTCTTCTGGAAAAAGACCACTGCGAAAGGAATTGCATGGTCAATTGTAACAGGTATTGTGGCTTCAGTGGGTATAATACTATTGTCTCCTACCATGTACGAAAAATATGGTCTTGACAAGGCTGCCGCTCCTATACCACTCGACAATCCGGGTATAATCTCAATACCATTGGCAGTTATAGTGCTGGTAGCCGTTTCACTGATGACACAAAAGGATAATGTAAACAAGGTGGAGAATTACCATCAGGGTTTGTAGGTTTTTTGCCTGCTGATGGTGGGGAAAAGTTTATATTTGGGATTGCAACAGATTTAAGGAAATATGAGACCCTACATTCTTGCAGAGGCCAATTGGGAAAGCCTAAAAGATTTCCGCTATGATCTGGCGGTTCTGCCATGGGGGGCTACTGAAGCCCACAATCTTCATCTGCCCTATTCGGCTGACATTATTGAGTCTGACCATATTTCGGCCGAGGCAGCCAGAATAGCATGGGAGAAAGGGGCAAAAGTGGTTGTGCTGCCGACGGTTCCCTTTGGAGTGAACACCGGCCAGAGGGACATCTATCTCGATATCAACCTGAATCCATCCACCCAGCTGGCAATACTGGCTGACATCATTACAGTTCTCAATCATCAGGGGTTGCGTAAACTGTTGATAATAAACAGTCATGGCGGAAATGACTTCAAGCCACTTCTTAGAGAGCTTGGCAGCAGGTTTCCTGACATCTTTCTCAGTTTCGCCAACTGGTACCAGGCACTCGACAGGAAGAAGTACTTTGATGACCCGGGTGATCATGCTGACGAGATGGAGACCAGCCTGCTGCTCTACCTCAGGCCTGAACTGGTTTTGCCCAGGGAGAAGTGGGGCGAGGGCCGTGAACGCAAAAACCGTATTGGAGCGTTCCGTGAGGGCTGGGCATGGACAGAACGCCGCTGGCCGATGGTCACTGATGACACCGGTATCGGCAATCCGCAACATGCAACCAGGGAAAAGGGTGAGAGGTATTTCCGCGACCTGACGGAAAAGATTGCAGACCTGATAGTTGAGTTGGCAATGGCTGACGCCGGTAAAATATACGAATAGCCTTACTTGTTTGTCGCAAAACAAACCAGTGGTTTTAGCTTCAGCCGGGAAATGGTATTAACAGTGTAATAAAAAAAATCATGAGAAGCTTTCGGAGAATTAAAGTGGGATTTCTTCTTTCACTTTGTATTGCATGCTTGTTGCTACAGACACAGTATGCATCAGCCCAGACCATTGATGTAAACAGAAAACTCAAGGGGTTCGACAAGAAGGTTGAACAGATACTGAAAGACTGGAATGTGCCTGGTTGCGGAATTGGCATCGTCTATAAGGACAAACTGGTATTCGCGAGGGGCTTCGGATACCGTGACCTTGAGGCAAAGCTTCCTGTTACGCCGAATACCCTGTTTCATATTGCCTCGAATACAAAACTGTTTACTGCTGTTGCCGCAGGACTGCTGGTGGAGGAGGGAAAGCTTGAGTGGGACAAGCCGGTAAGGAACTGGGCTCCGCAACTTGAGTTCTACAATAACGAGCTTAACAATAGTGTTACCATCAGGGATATGCTGGCTCATCGAACCGGAATATCGAGACATGACGCTACCTGGATAAGGAGTGATTTCAGCCGAAAGGATCTTTTTGAGAGGATAAGATATCTTGAGCCGAGCATGCCGTTCAGGCAGGGTTATATCTACAACAACCTGATGTATGTTGCAGCTGGACAGATAATTGAGATAATCTCCGGTCAGACGTGGGAGGAGTTCGTTCAGGAGAGAATCTTTAATCCCCTGGGAATGACCAGTTCAGTTTTCGACGTTCCAGAGAAGATCAGGCAGCCTGATTTCATGAGGGCATACACTGAGATGAGGGATACCGAAATCCTGGTGCAATCGCCTCTCTATGCTTCGATGCAGGGCCTTGGTTCAGCCGGTTCGATAGTTTCGAACATAAACGATATGTCGAACTGGGTGATTGCCCAGATTTACAGGGGTAAGTTCAGGGGTGAGCAGGTAATACCTGCATCTGTGATAAGGGAGACGATGAGGCCGATAAATCCCACATCATCGGTGCCTGACAGCAATTTTGAAAACCTCAACGTTGTGTACGGAATGGGACGCTCAACATCAAGCTACAAGGGTCACTACCTGGCCCAGCACGGGGGTTCTGTCGGTGGTATCTACTCGAATGTTTCGATCATGCCTGCCGACAGCATAGGGGTGATAGTCTTTACCAACAGGGTTTCGCAACTGCCTTCGCTGATAACATATGCAATCTACGACCTGCTGCTTGATCTTCCAGAAACGCCGTGGATTGAAAGGGCTTATAAGACCTACCTTGAGGGAAAGGAAACGAGCAGGGTTGAGCGAATGAAACCTGATACAGTACGCGTACATGGTACTGCGCCATCGCACAACCTTAACGATTACACTGGCAGTTTCGAGAATGCCGCATACGGTGTTGCAACGATCTCATACCAGGATGACAGCCTCAGGTTGAAGTTCAATTATGTCGATCTGCCGCTTTACCATTATCACTACGACCGGTTTATGACGCCCGATGACCTGTTTATGGGCAGGTGGTCTGTCCTTTTTGGTACCAATGCCAGGGGCGTGGTCAATGAACTCAGGCTCAATCTTGATGGCGCTGAGGTTGTTTTTGTGAGGAAGGAATGAGGAAGCTTCCCCTATTTTTCCTCCTTAAGCATTTTTAGAATCTCCGGGAGAGCCAGTTTGACCCACTCTGTGTACATCTTCCCGGAAGGATGCAGACCATCCCCGGCAATAAGTGTTTCATCGTTCTCTGCCAACCTTGATATTCCAGTTACATCTACCCAGACAATGCCCCTGGAAAGGGTTATTTCTTTGTTAATCGCGTTGTACTGGTCAATCTCCACTGCAATTCTTTCCCTGTTTCTATGTGATGCGAATGGGGTCACACCCCAGTCCGGAACAGAAAGGACAATGACCCGACCCGGCTCATTACCTGCAGAATGGATCGCTTTATCTATCAATTCGGTGAATTCTGTCATATAAATATTGATATCCAGACCCTGGTACTGGTTATTTACCCCTATCAGCAGGCTTACAAGATCATAGGGGGGCTGAGGATCAGCATACCCTATGGCTGCCTTCAGATTTGATGTTGTCCATCCGGTAACCGCTATGATCACGGGTGATTCTATCAGGTATCCCAGCGCTTTCAGGGAATCTGCTATCTGAACGGGATAACGGAGGGTACTGTCAACGCCTTCCCCGATTGTGTATGAGTCTCCCAGTGCAAGGTATTTCAACCTCTTTTGTCCTTGTTCCATCTCTTCCCCGGCTTCAGTAGTGTTGGAAATAGCATGTTTATTAACCAAACTGTCGCATGATAAAGTGGCAAGGATAATCAATAAAGTCAATAAATAGATTTTCATAGATCATAGATACTTGAATGTATGGTCAATATACGAATATTAACAAATCCCGGGTTGGGAGCTCAATTTATTTCGCTTCTCACAGCTCGCCTTTTCCTTGCAGACAAGAGGTTTGAAATATCTAACCTTGATTTAATTAGGGAAATTGATAGAGTTTTTAAGCTGGTGGGGCAATATTTGAATATGTCGAATAGAATAAACATTAGAATTGTATATTTGTCGTATTAAAACGACATAAAATGGAAGACTTATTGGAATTTCAGGAAAATATTCTTCGGCAGATAAATAATGGTTTCCGGAGATATTTGCATGACCAGATTAACTGGAAACATCGGATGATTGGAATCAAGGGACCAAGAGGAGCCGGAAAAACCACATTGATGTTACAGCGTTTAAAATATGATCTTGGAATGATACCAGAGGCTCTTTACATAACTGCCGACCATAATCATTTCTATAATCATACCTTATTTGATGTTGCAAATAACTGGTATAAGCAGGGAGGTAAAATACTATTTATTGATGAAGTGCATAAGTACCCTAATTGGTCATTGGAATTGAAGAACATTTATGATGGCTTACCAGAGATGCAGGTCGTCTTTTCAGCCTCATCTGCATTGGATATCTACCGTGGTGAAGCCGATTTAAGCAGGAGAGTCATAACATATTTGCTTGCAGGTCTTTCTTTTCGTGAGTTTCTGTTTTTTACAAGTGGGATAAATTTTGAGGCATTAAATATTGATGATATCAGGAAGAATCATCAGAGTCTAAGCCGAATGATTACCGAGGATTTTCGTCCATTGCCTGCATTCCGTAAGTATCTGGAAGTCGGTTATCTTCCGATTATAGCTGAAGGGGAAGATACCTACCTGATGAAATTGAAACAGGTGATTAATACAATTGTCGACGTAGACCTTGCCTATATAGCTTCCTACAATTCAGGAACAGCAGTTAAGGTCAAGAAATTGTTGGGTGTAGTAGCAGAATCAGTACCCTTTAAACCAAACATTGCTGCACTGGCCAGGAAGCTTGATTTGAGCAGAGACAGCGTCTATCAGTACATCTACCAGTTAAAAGATGCTAGATTGCTCAACACTCTGAGCTTGGAGGGGAAAGGAGTATCAACACTTCAAAAACCAGAAAG
>CAYUOS010000048.1:0-10396 GCA_964446435.1 uncultured Rikenellaceae bacterium
GATTTTCTATATTTGTATATCTTATTTTTCTATGACCTCCGGCGGAGACTCACCGAGTCGAAGCCGGAGGATTTGTTTTATCAGCTCACGGTTACCTCCGTTCTATATGTGGTCATGCAAACTCATTTCAGGCGGCGATATACATGACCGGTAAGACATTTTGTTTCTTGTTATCGGTACAAACATAAATCATGATACTGTCAAAAATTGTCAGTGGGAAAAAAAAGTTGCATTTACCAGCAAACTATTTCTGTCAAAATAGTATACAGCCTTCATTCTTACCCTCTTCTTCAGTGTTACCATTTCCTCTGATCAGTTTCATGTCCTCCCGGGAAATCTCCTGTAAGCCTGTAGGTAACAGTATATATGAAGAATGCTCTCTTGAATAATCAAGACAGACTCCAATCCGCCTTGCTTTCTCGATAATCCTGTAAAGGGTTCTGATGTCAACATTAAGCCTCTCTGCCAGTTCATCAGGATTGCCGGTTCCTCTTATCCTTGCGAGAAAAACAATTCGGTCTATCTTTAAAAATATCTCTTCAAATGTCATATAGACGCTTGCTGATTCCTTTATTCAAAATTCGCTCTCACCTTCTTTCCATCAGGCTCCAGCAACTTTTGAAATAGTCTACCCCTTTTTACTATAACCTCTGCTGTTCCTTCAAGCCCGTAAAACACTCCAAATCTCTCATTCAGATTAGCGATATCCTCCTTCAAATCAATGGCAACCCTGAAGAGCCCGTTTAAACCAACATTCCCGACACTGCTCACCATCCCCTCAATGTAGTTACCACCGTCTGATTCGTACCCCGGCAGCCTCAATCTGACATTCATACCTTCCCTTATTAGAACGGCCTCTTCTCCCCGTGCTGTTGCAATGCATTTTATGGCCGAAACTTCCGGCGGAACCACAAGTCCTATTACTGTTCCGGATTCCAGGCGCATATGCCGGCTCAAATCCTCATTAAAATAGACTCTGCCACATACCGGTGAAGCAAGCAGATTGTCCGACTTCCAAGTCTCCAGACGAGTTTTTATCTTATCAAGCATGCCCCCAAGTCTTATCTTCGAAGCTACCAACTCATCCGACGCCATTATCTCTATCTCTCTCTTCTCCTGACCCAGTTGTAGCAACAGAAGTTCCAGGCTCCTTAGTCTATCATTGTAGTCGTAGAATGCTGACTTTGCATTGAGATATTGCCTGCGCGATACTTCGAGCTCATCAAGCGAACTCATTTTCCATGAATACAAAGTCGAATCGCGCGCGGTTTTATCTGAGATCAGTGCCATCTCCTCTACCCTTAGCGAATACTGCTTTCTTGTATCCTCGAGTAATTCCTTTGTCATTGAAATTCGCTCGTTCAGAAGCCCAATCCTCTCAGTTTGTAAAGAATTCACAGACAGAAGGCTTAGCGACCTAAGTTCGGAAAGTAACTCGGAGTAATCAAGATTAAACTGCCCTGACAATCTTATTCGCCTTTCTGGTACCCCGGGTATTCTTGACCCGGTCACCTCCCTAAGGCTGTCAATCAACTTTTCAAATACAAGTATCTCATCAATGTTCTCGGCACCCCGCAAGTATAGTATATAATCACCGGTCTCCACGATGTCTCCCTCCTCAACACACACTGTATCAATAAAACCACCTGCTCTTAATACAAGGGGAACCGGATGATCAATTGGCATTAGCTTAACAGGCAGGATGATCTTCTCCGAATGTGGTAAGAAATAGCTTCCTCCAAATATCAGCAGCAGAACCAGCATAAGCATAAGCACACCGCTTCTGATTAGCCAGTGTGGTATCTGCTCCATAATATCCGACAACTCTTCACTCCGTACCAGCAATATCTTCTTTTCGTCGTCCATATCCTTCTAATTGCCAAGTTCAAGCTGGTCTTTGACAAGTTTGTAATAAAGACCTTGCTTCTTCACAAGGGTTTTATGGTCACCCTGTTCAACTACCCTCCCTCTGTCAAGTACAACAATGGTATCTGCATTCTTGACCGTACTCAGCCTGTGTGCTACCACCACTACTGTCCGGCCCTTAAAAAACTTTGTGAGATTACCCATAATAATCTTCTCATTTTCAGCATCCAGAGAGTTTGTAGCCTCATCAAGAAAGAGAAAATCAGGATTCTTATATACTGCCCTTGCCAATAATAGCCTTTGTTTCTGACCGGTGCTCAGTCCGTGGCCATCTACCCCGATACGGGTATTGAAGCCTAGTGGAAGACTTATCACGAAATCCCTGATGTTTGCTGTTACTGAAGCACTCTCAAGCTGCTCCTTGTCCGACCTCTCATCGGTTACGGTAATGTTGCCTTCTATCGTATCTGAGAAGATATAGCCCTCCTGCATCACAACACCACACTTTGATCTCCACGCAGAGGGACGCAGATGCTTAAGGGGTACCCCTCCTATCTCAATAGAGCCTTCCTCTGTATCGTAAAACCCAAGTAAAAGCTTTATTAGTGTAGTCTTCCCGCTACCACTCAATCCGACAATGGCAGTAGTCCTTCCAGATGGTATTTCAAAATTCAGATCATCCAGCACCTTATCGGAGTGCGGTCCTTCATACCTGAAAGACAATTCCTTAACAGAAATAGATGCCCCCTCCGGAATATCCGAAACGTAACCTTTCTCGTCGCTCTCCTCATCCTCACGGTTATGTATCTCGCCTAGTCTTTCAACGCTTATCCTTGCGTCCTGTGCAGCCTGAATAAAACCAATAAACTGATGCACCGGAGAATTTAGCTGCCCGATAATATACTGGATGGCCATCATCATACCGAGGGTCATCTCTCCTGTTATTACAGCCCTTGCGGAAAAATAACTGATCAGGATATCCTTGAACTGATTAATGAGTGTTGCCCCTATCTGCTGATTCTGACTAAGGGCAAGACTCTTTATGCTGATTTTATACAGTCGCGCCTGTATTCTCTCCCACTCCCATCTTTTCTGTTTCTCACAACCGTTTAGTTTAATCTCCTGCATTCCTGCCACCAGCTGAACAATATTGCTCTGGTTGGCTGAGGATTGCTGGAACCTTTTATAGTCCAGCTCCTTTCGTCTTTTCAGGAAGAGGATAACCCACAGAACATAAAAGGTGCTTCCTGCAAAGAATACCCCCAGGATACCCGGATGGTAGCCTGCCATTATAATGCTGTACATAATCAGGGTGAATACCGCAAAAACCATGCTTATCAGTGTCCCTGTAATGAATGACTGAATCCTCGAATGGTCGCCAATTCTCTGCATAATATCACCCGTAAGCTTAATATCAAAGAATGATATAGGAAGGCGCATCAGCTTCATAAGAAAATCGGAAATAAGTGAGATACTGATACGCGTCGTTACATGTAGATTGATCCAGTTCCTGATCAGTCCGTTTACAGTCTGCCCGAGTGTCAGTATCGTCTGGGCAATAAGAATCAGCAGAACAAATGAAAGATCACGGTTCTCAATTCCGAAATCAACCAGAGATCGTGTAAGAAATGGAAATAAAAGGCTAAGGAGGCTGCCCGCGAGAATACTTAGTCCCAACTGAACCAGCAGTTTTGTGTAGGGTCTAAGATATCCGAGAAGAAACCGCGGAGAAAACTTTTTTCCGTCATCATGATCATCACTATAAAAAGCGGGCGTTGGTTCAAGAAGAAGAACAACCCCTCCCCTGAAATTGGTATCCTTTACACTGGTCCATGACTCAAGAAACTCCTCCTCACTGTATTTTAAATGACCCTTGGCCGGATCTGCAAGATGAACTGTTGTTCTATTCCTACCCCTATTTGAGATTTTCCAGACAACAACGAAATGACGCTGGTTCCAGTGCACTATACAGGGTAGCGTGGCCTCATCACGCAACTGTTCCCATGTGAGTTTCATACCTCTGGTGCGGAAGCCGATGCTTTCGGCTGCGTCGCTTATTCCCAGCAACGACACCCCTTCACGGGAAATAAAGGAACGCTGTCGCAGAAAGCTTAGAGAATAGTCTTTACCGTAAAACCCGGCAATCATCCTCAGGCACGACGGCCCGCAGTCCATGGCATCAAGCTGCCTGTAGAATGGGAATCTGCCCATTTTATACGGATTTCGTCATTTCACCAATAAGGCACAGATCAGGCCGGCCTATTACTAGCTCATAACCCGAAGGGCTTGGACACAACCATCGATAGAGGCATTCTGTACAGGGCTTCTCATCCCGAATCCTTCTCCACGATTTACCGCTGAATAGCTCCCTGTAAAGGACCTCTTTAAGACTCTCATCCAACTTGCCGATCGGAGGATGATTTAAGTTGGCATAAAACCGACCGTCAGGCATCAGTGATACTTTTCCGAAGTCAAATGTATTCACCGCCTGGTGTGCAAAAATCTCCCTTTTTGTTAAGCCTGATTCCAACAGGTCGGCCGGCTGTATAAAAACATGCTCTATGAAAAAATCAAGGTTTTCACCTGTAAATAAAGGAACAAATTGAGCCTCAACAGGAGAACCCAGGGACTCAATAATTCCGGCAGCCATTTCATAATCGCTTTCTCCACTGATTATAAACCGCCATGTCGCCTCCGGAAAATCACAAATAACATCGTCAATACTCCTCCCGCTGCCCTCAGAATTTGCGACCGGATCAACAATAATGATAAGTCCAAAGCTGCCCTTGCATAGCCTGCTTATTACTTTGGCTGATTGATCCTTCAAATCCGCAATCCTGCACCAGAGAGTTCTTGTAGCATTTAAACGGCTCAGGCTGTCGACAATTTCGATAATTGATTCAATACCTGAGAAATCAGACGCCAGAAGATTAACTGATCTCAGACCGTTTGAACCGGAAGCTGCTTCAAGCTGCTTCAGAAGTATGTTACTGTTAAGTGATTCATTTGTTACAGGAGGGTAAATAAACTGCCTGTTCCAGCCTCTCTTTTTCTTATCTCCAATCCCATTGAAACAGATTGTCACTTCAAAGAGATCAAGCATAATCTTATCGTCCCTGTAGGTACCTGATATTTTGCTTTGCCGTTCAACACTGCGCTGTACATTTAACTTGGGAAACATCACTACAGGCTTTGGATTCCCCTCAACCCTTTCACAAATACCCCCGCAGCCTGTCTTTACAACCTTATCAATAAAAGCACCGGTAAGCTTGTCTCTCACCTCAACCGGTATCACTTCAGAACAATACATTTGCTCAGGATTAATAAGCCTCTCAATGATAGAAGACAAAACCTGACTTAGAGGTATCAGAAATCCATTTCCCTTACCTGAATTAAAAACAAGCGCCTCATCACTGTTCTTCCAGATAAATGTCTCCGGATTTAACCACAACCAGAATTCCTTTTCCATATAATTCTAATAAAAGGTTGCTTCTTCAGTTATCTTGTTATAATATTCAGGATTCTTCTCAAGCATTCTCATAAAGCCGGAAGCATAACGATTGAATCTCTCCCTGTCCATATAACCATGACAAACAGGGTGATCCTCTTCGAGGTCATCAAGCTGAAAAATACATTGTATGCATGACTTCCGGATAGAGCACGAATTGCACATCGGGATAAACTTTTGGTAGTAGTTATTGTACCTCTCAGCGATCTCTGTGAAATCAAGATGAACCCCTTCATCGGTCACCTCCCCAAGAGCGTATTTATGGCTAATCCTCTCACAAGGCAGTATCTTCCCATTGACTGTCACAAACATTTTACGGCTGAATGGAAAACAGGTCCCGGTTAGTAGCTTGAACTTTTCCCCTCCTGAATTCAGAAGGTCGCCATATCGTTGAAAAGTATTACCGCTATAGTTCATTATAAACAAAGCTAGGCTCCTAATATCAGGGCTGCCGGTAAACAGATCTTCATTTATCCGCTCATAGTTTTCTGACTGATGCAGGCTCTCATAAACATTCCTGTATGTTTTTAGAAACTCCTCTCTCTTTCCCGAAATAATCCCTGTGGTGTTTAACTCTGACAACATCGGTTTCTTATCGAATTCCTCCTGAAAGAATCTATAAACATCCTCAACCGAATTCCGGTTATGAATAACCGTATTGAAATTGACGTTATCGTGGAAATATTCGGGATACTCATTTCTCAACGCCTCAATATTTCTAATGACCGTATCAAACGAGTTAATTCCTGTTTTGGTAATTCTGTAACTATGATTATCCCTGCTGCCATCGAGACTGATAAGAAGTTTGAACCCTTTATCAACCAGATATTTCATATACCTCTCAAGAAGAATGGCATTGGTGGTCATGGAGTAAATAAAAGAAACTCCTTTGGTGTTGATTGATGAGACATAATCGACTACCTGCTTAATAAGCCTCATATTCAGCAGTGGCTCACCTCCATAGAAACTTATATACATGGTTGTGGCCAGTGAGACATTTTTATCCTGCAGCCAGATATCTGAAAGATAATCGATTATTCGACGGGCGGTACTGAATGACATTTTCTTATTCACCCGGCTGTCGTAACCACCATAAAAAGAGCCATAGCCGCAGTAAGTGCAATTGAGATTACACGCGTCAGTAACCTCAAATGTAAGCTGGTGGAGGTTTCGAATCTGATTCAATATTTGCACCCCAGACACTCTGGCCAATGCTCTTTTTGACAATACTCTCATGTAATCCATATTATAACAACTTACGGGGATATGAGATTCTAAATTCTTTAATGATCTTAACATCGGGGTTTATCTATACTTTTTAAGATGCACCATAATAATAACCGGATTTGAATCGTCAGTGAGACTCTCTGCAACTTTAATTCTTTCATTGGCAAAGGGGGCAGCCAATGCCTGTTCTGTCTGATACTGGTTGGATCCGTATCTTTCTCTAAATTCAGATGAACTATAAGAAGTAATCCATATGTCACCTTCCTTATTAGTCCAATTCGGATAAAAGCTGGGACCTCCGCTTAAATCATCGGTGAAACCGAAATCATCAAAAAAATATCGTCCATGGATTTTCCCCTTGTGAGTAAATTGCATACTGCTAACATCTGTTGTGGCTTTTTCATATCTGAAAAGATATCTTATGCCCTCCATGTCCAGATAACGAAACACAAACTTTGGAGTCTCGAAGTATTTTGATAACCCCTCAAAAAAACGTGTGTTATTTGGAGAAATCTGATATCTCTGGTTATAATCCGGTGAAAACTCTCCTCTGTTTAATATAAAAGCTGGTTTTAGCCCTTCCTCTGTAAGAACAAATGAGGTGTCATTATTCTGACCGGACATAACTGGTTGTCCGTTGTAGAAAGTAAAATCACTAATGCCAGACTGACTGGAATACCATGTACCTTCAGATGTAATAAAGTTTACCCCGGCCAGAAATGGTGAAGGGACTGCATCTATAAGCTGCCCTGATTTATCAAATACCTGATACATTTTCAGGTCCTCAATAATAGACTTCTGCCCTTTGACAGAGTAACCATAAGGTTGCACTATAATGACTCTGTCTTTTCCTACTTCAAATTGCATTGCATTTTGCGATATTAGTGGTAATTTCCCTTTAAAATATCCGCTATAATCAAAGACAATGAAATCTCTGGGACCTAACCACCTGAAAACAATAACCTCTTCACATTCAGGATCGATAGAAAAAGACATTGTGAGATATTCCCCAGGTCCTCTACCAATTTTGCCTACAGTGTTTATAAACGACCCCTCTATGTCGAATCTGTAAATGTATGATGATGTCTGACCCTGTATTGTACCAACAAATACATTTCTCTTATCTATGTGTACCGGCCCGGCACTCGCTAACAGCACATTTTCATTTGTCTCCAGGCTAATAAATGATATACTATCCGCAATCTCACTTAGCTTAAACACACAGGCATGACCGATACCTTCTACTATATTGATGACATAGGGGTAGTTAGTGTGGTCTGGGTAGAGCAATACTGTCTCACTTTTTCTTTGTTGACAGCCAATGTTTAAAAATACTACTAGGAATAAAATCCTATACAACTGATTTTTCATTGATATTTAACGCTTTAGATTAAAAAGGAGTCAGCAGATGCTGACTCCTCAGATGAAACATATAGTAGATTAATGTTCAGGGCCAACTGTACAAACGTCTACGCTAGTTACAGAACCGTCCCCATTATTCAGAGCACATGCAAGAGTAGGCCCGCATATAGAGTTCTTTCCCTGTAGGGAGTTAGCACCAGCATTAGTTACGATATCCGAACCACCCTCTTCACCCTGATAGCAGCAAGCGCAATTGCAACAGTTCGCATAATATGGGTTTCCTCCACGTAAGGAATGTTGTTCCCTTGCATTAAGCTCTTTACCACTTAGGGCAGACAAATTAATATTCATCTTTTTCATTTTTAATCATGTTTATTTATAATTACACCGGCATCCTCGCTCCTCCCTGCCAATTAGCTGAGTTAACCGGCTAAAATTCTGATTTCGCTCCCTATGACCTGAAGCAGGAGCCGCCTGGAACCCCTGCATCAGGATTTATACCTCTATCTCAAGGCTACCTCCTTTCTTTGCATAGGGAATTCCAGGGAGGAGGTTTTCTCTTCAATATACTCAAAGTAATATTTTAACTCATTAATATCTAAGCCTTCCGGTAGTTTGTAGCCATTGACAAATATGGCCGGTACCAGTTTAATATCATGCTCCTCAAAGAGCTTGTTATTATAGCCGGCAAACTCATTTGCATCAGCAGTATAGATCTCCGCTTCTTCCTGGTTGGAATCGACTTCCTCCTCAATGCGCTGATTAAACCAGTCGTCAAGATGCTTTAACGCACCTGTTTGGTCTCCGGACAAATATGATGAACTAATCCTTTTGGAAAGTTGGGTCTCCTTATCCCCGGGTGGTGTACTTATCACTAAATGTACTGACAGCCGGCTATCTGAGGAGATAAGGTTTCTTACCTGGCTGTAAATTCTTGCGCATGCTCCGCAATGAAGGCTAATAAAAACAGTAAGATGTGCCTGCCCACTGTTCAATCCAAAAACCAGATTATTCCTGTTATCAGGTATATCAATCCGGCTGCTCTTCTTAAGCATTACGTCAATAATAACCGGATCCCTTTTCAACTTCTGGGATGTTATTCTTTCCCTGAGGTATCTGCTCCTGTACTGAAAATACCTGCGATAATAAAACAAGAGTAGGAAAACCATGACAATGAAGACTGTTGTTGTCACTATTCCATCAATACTTAATTTCAGCCCTCCAGCAGTAGATATCGAAAGTACCCCTTCAGTAATTATTATTGCCTGTACTCCCATGCATAAAGGACACCACTTCCTGATTTTTATAACCTGGTAAAGTATCAAAACCAACGGCACCGGCAGGCTTAATATTGAAAGAAGTTTAACAACAGAAAGCGAGTCGTTCACCGGACTAAACATTATTGAAAATAGAGCTCCACAGAAATAGGCAAATCCGATTTCGGCCAGGCTTATTCCTCCATAAATTGTTGCCAGACCACTTCGGGTAACACTGCTACAATCGGCATTTTTGCTTACATGACACAATTTGTTTATAAGAGCCGAAGGAATCCTCATCTCGTGCTTTAACAGAAGAATTGTAAAGCAAAGACCAGTTATTTTCGTCAGGATGAAGAAATTATCAGGTAAAGTAAAGCTCTCACCCCCGGTTGCAGATGCTATGAAATTTGTGGTAATAAGTAATAGAAGGAGGAATGCCATAATACCAGACCCCCATTTTATCAAACTTGCACTTAACTTATCCTCCCTGTAGTGCTTTATTTGTTTATGATCTGTTACAATATTGCCATCGGCAAAGAGTGCAACACCGCTCCATTTTCCAAGTAACTCTTCGGTGCCAATTTTGACAATTCCTCGCCTGTGGTCTGAACAGAAAACATATTCAGCGTTTATTGATTTAACGAAGTACATATAGCCACCACGCTCCTGTGTGTGGGCAATAAAAGGGCCACCGGTTCTAATCAGCTCTTCAGTGGTTAGTTTGATAACCCGATGTCTGACCCCGGTCTCGTTGAGGAAGTCTGATATCGCCCTGAATGAGGGATAGAAAGGATTCGATCTTAATCTCTCGGCAAGAAAGTCTCTGGAAATACTTACTCCGAGTTCTTTGCATAGTTCACCTACGACATATGAAACATTATCATCCATTGGGGGAGATTGATAATATTACAAACATTGATTAGCGCTAATTTCACAAAAAAAGAAATACGAGTCAAGTGCAAAGCCCGATTTCTGACAATGATTTTTGACTTCAATAACTACAAGGCAACCCTCAAGCTGCCATAAAATGGGAATCTGATTTTACCCTCCCATATGTTAATTATTGTTAATTAATGTTAAGCACCATTATACTATTGCTTTAGCCTCATCCTTGGCAATTGAAGGTTGTATTCTATTACTATCTTTGTAATATCCTTTCTTTGCATAGGGAAGG
>CAYUOS010000048.1:10496-21521 GCA_964446435.1 uncultured Rikenellaceae bacterium
TGAAGGTTGTATTCTATTACTATCTTTGTAATATCCTTTCTTTGCATAGGGAAGGCCAGGGACAGGCACCCGGGAAGTGATTCCCTAAGCCTGTCCCGTTTTCTTGCTGAACATAGTTTCTCATGTATACCTAAAAAGTAATAATTCTGTTCTTGGATCTGAGCGCTGCTCCGGTAACTGGCAAGCATTACCGACCATAGATTACCATCTTTCTATACATCCCAAGGCTCAGCACAGAACTCCGGATCTAAGCCGGATGGGGACAAAACTGGAGAAGCCGGTGCCCCCGATCAATTGGCATCGGTTTGAATTGACCGTCTGATTCAGAAGTTAATGCGTTGATAAATAAACAAATACCAGATTTCTATAAGGATCGGCTGAATGTGGAAAAGGTTTCGGCTTTTGTATACTTGTTTCGTTTTTACAAAATAGCCTCTTCAAGAAATTCTTCAAATCTGAGTATCCGTTTGTTATTTTCTTTATTGAACAGCAGATGTTCAAAGTCTCTGGCTTTGGTCTTCAGGTCTGTAATGCTGATACGCTTTTTGATTTCAACCTTTAACTCATCTGCATTTTTAATGCCGACTCTTTTTGTAAGAAACTCATAATCAGGTTTAGTTTGATCCAATAAAAACATCAGGTCGTAGAAATCACGACCCTTTCCTCTTTCCAGAAGGGCAGTCGCTTTCATTGCACATAAAACAGAGTCAGAGGGTACCGGGAATGGAAAGTAATAACCACATCCCCTTATGTTTCTTATTTCCGGGGTATACGTCACTCCCTGATCCTGAGCTTCAATTTTTATAAGGAACCTTTCATCCCTGTGTCTGGAAAGCCCAATATCAAAAAGGAACTCCGGAAAGTAGATGTTCTTTCTGAATGCCGTTAGTTTAGGGCTATCTTTATCCCTGAATTCTGCTTTATATCCGTTCCTTCTGAGGAATTGCAAAACATCATCGCTCATTTGCATAAACTCCTCCTTGCTTATCTCTTTCCAGTCAAAATCCAGATCTTCTGAGAATCTGTCTATTCCCTTTACAAGACGAAGGTTGGTCCCGCCAATAAATATGAGTTTACGGATGTGTTGTGTTGTGGAGAGGTAATCGAGAATAGACAATTGAATGTATTCCTGCATCATGCTTTTACCCAGAAGTCTATTGTTCCTGATCTGCTCCGGGAAAAAGTTCTTTATTGAGTCCAGGTCTATCATAAGGATTCTATTTAAAGGTTATGGACTTTTCTCAGCAAATCAATGCGATTATTGAGTGCTTTACTCCCAATACGTTCTGAAAATTCCAATAAAATGTCTGTATTGAAGTCATTCTCCATATATGATTCATCGAGACGCAATTCTTCGAGTTCCCGTTCCGTATTATAAAATGGATATAGGTAGAGTAGATCTGCTAATGCCTTTTCAGGTGTCGCAAACATTATCCGTCTGCCTCCTTCCATCACCCTCAATTCATATCCGAACATCATATCAGGCTTGATATTTTTATAAGAATATTCACCGAAATCATTGCTGAATATTTGTGTCTTCAACGTTGTCACACTTGTTATCTTAGGTACAGCCTCTGGGATAATCCCATAGAATGACAAAGCAGTTTGTAATGATATGTAAGATGGCTTGTATATAATGTTAGCAAAATAGAGTGTAAAGTCTGTTGATTCTCTGTATTCAGGGAAGGTATAATAACCCTGCCGAAGCCGGATGAGGTAACCCTGCCTGACCCAGCGCACCAGATTGTTCCTGTTAAACTCGGGATACGATGCGTACACCTGGTTTGTGTTAAAGCATGCCAGTGCCAGAAACCTGTTTCTGAATTCGATGAAATTCATTATATTTCTATTATGCATCAAATATAGTGCATTACGGAAACATAAACAAGAAATATTCTGATTTCGCATACTTTCGTCACCAATCCGGAGAAGCCGGTGACCCTGATCAATTGGCACAAATTTGATTTGACCATCCAACAACGAAGGTAATGCACTGGACCCCCTCTGCCGCCTTCACTTCATCTTCACCACCTCAGCTATAGATCTATCTACCGCTTTAGCGGTAACCAAACAGCGCAGTACTGCTTTCAGTTATCACTTATTGCCGTTTTTGCTGCTTCAGCAGTAATATTTTACCAATTGTTTGCTAATCTTAAAAAGAATGCCTATTTTTACCGTTATAATGGTAAAAAATGAATCATTCTACTGAAGTAGCAGAAATTGTAATGCTGCATCGTAAGGCAGCAAGACTAAGCCGCGAACAGTTGGCAGAACTCTCAGGGGTTGGAAAAACTGTTATATATGATATTGAGAAGGGAAAGGAAACCATTCAGCTGGATACATTAAGAAAAATCTTTAAGGTGCTGAATATAAAGATCGTACTGACAAGTCCGTTGATGGAGGAAATGTTAAGATCAGGAAATGAGAAAAGCTAAGGTATATGTCAAGGAAAGGGAAGCCGGCACTCTGACGGAAGTTGTACAGGGGAAGGAGTATCTGTTTGAATACCTGGAAGACTATAAAGGCCTGGAAGTCTCAAGAACAATGCCAGTGAAAGGAAAAGTATATAGATTCAATTACTTTCCTCCATTCTTTGACGGACTACTACCTGAAGGCCCTCAGCTGGAAGGGCTACTGAAACTTAAAAAGATTGATAAGCATGATTATTTTTCACAACTGGTGGCTGTTGGCAACGACATGATTGGTGCCGTAACGGTAAAAGAAGCAGAAGGATGAATCGCTGCCCTGTTACATATGAACTATGTGAAGCACGCTATAGTGATGCAGGACTTAAACTGCTGTCGTCAGGTTTGAAAGGACTTAAAGAGCTGGAATACACTGCAGAAGAGCAGAGAAAAGAGGCGTTTAACCGCGCTTCAAAAATGTCGGTCCAGGGAGTACAGCCAAAACTGAGTGCAAGATTAAATGTTAAAGAAGGGAAGTTCCAGATTGTTGACACTGGAGGAAGATATATTCTTAAGCCTCAGCATCATCTGTTCCCGGAAATGCCAGAGAATGAAGACCTGACAATGAAACTTGCCGGCGAGATTGGTCTGGAGGTTCCTGTTCATGGCTTAATATGGTCAAAGGATAATAGTCTTACATATTTCATTAAACGGTTTGACAGAAAAGGTCAAAATGATAAAGTTCCCGTGGAAGATTTTGCCCAGCTTGCGGGGCTCACGAGGGATACGAAATATGACTACAGCATGGAAAAGGTTGTTGGTTTGATAAACCAATACTGCACCTTTCCGGCAATTGAAAAACTAACCCTCTTCAAGCTGGTCATATTCAATTTCATTATTGGCAATGACGACATGCATCTTAAAAACTTCTCTGTTATAACTGAAGATGGAAAGGTTAAGTTATCGCCCGGATATGACCTGATCAACACAACTATTGAATACAGGAATCCTGATGATGAAATTGCTTTGCCGTTAAAAGGAAAAAAGAAGAACTTAACCTATCATGATCTCGTTACCTGGTTCGGGACAGAAAGATGTGATCTTACAACAAAAAGTATCAATAAAGTACTGGAAACAATTTCAACTGCACTTCCCTCATGGAATTCATTAATTGCTGCAAGCTTTCTGTCAAAGGAGATGAAAGAAAAGTATTTCGGTTTAATGGAAATGCGTCTCAGGAAGCTTAAATTCTTATGACCACGGCCACCAGAATGATGTCTCAACAATCCGGTTCAAATCACACAGTTTTTACTATATTGCCGTAAAATATGTTCAAACCTGACCAAAACCTGCCATTATGAACACAACCCGCACTTTCGACCTGCTGGAAAGATACAGATCGTTTCCCGAGAAGGATGACGCCCTCTGCCACAAGATTGACGGACAGTGGAAAAAGTACAGCTCACGCGATTATTGCGAACTGGCTCAGAACCTGTGTTATGGCCTCTATGAAATGGGGTTCCGCAAGGGTGACATGATAGTGACCGTGTCAACAAACCGACCTGAGTGGAACTTCGTTGACCTTGGCATGGCATTGCTTGGTGCAATACACGTACCTGTCTTTACCTCGCTCACAACCCCTGAATATGAATTCATCATAAGAAACAGCAGGGCAAAGGCGGTCTTTGTCTCTGATGCCAAACTTCTCAAGACTGTCAAACCCGCTGTCACTTCCGCCGACAAAACAATAAAGATATTCACCTTCGATGTGCTGGAAGAGACCCCTCACTGGCTCAGCGTGGCCGAAGCCGGCAGCAAATGCACCGATGAAACCCGCAAGGCCGTGCTGTCCATCAGCAACAGTATCACTCCCGACGACTGCGCGGTTCTTATCTATACTTCAGGAACCACGGGCAACCCGAAAGGGGTGATGCTTTCACACCGCAACCTGGTAAGCAACTTTCTGTCGGCAGCAGAAGTATTTGAACTCAAACCCGAAAACAAATACCTGAGCATTTTACCGCTCTGCCATGTGGGCGGACGTCTGGGCAACTACCAGACCCAGTACAGCAACACCAGTATCTACTACGCCGAGAATATGGGTACAATTGCTGCAAATATGCAGGAGATAAAACCCGACGGCTTCGATGCCGTACCCCGCATCCTCGAGAAGTTCTACGACGTAATCATTTCAAAAGGCAAAAAACTGACAGGGATAAAGAAGAGTCTTTTCTTCTGGGCTGTGAAGCTCGGCGACCGCTACAAGCCTTTCGGTGAGAACGGCTGGTTCTATGAAAGAAAGCTTGCCCTCGCAGATAAACTGATATTCAGTAAATGGAGGGCCGCCCTGGGCAATAACGTAAGCCTGGTAGGCTGCGGGGGCGCAAGTCTCTCGCCAAAGCTCGAAAGAGTATTCTGGGCAGCCGGAATCAAAATCATAAACATGTATGGTCTCACCGAAACCTCACCCATAATAACAATCAACAGGCAATACAAGGGTGGAGTCAGGCTGGGATCGGTAGGATCCACCATTGAAGGAGTAGAGGTAAAGATTGCCGAAGATGGTGAAATCCTCTGCAAGGGTCCGAATGTGATGATTGGCTATTACAACGATGCTGAACTCACAAAAGCAGCCTTTGATGAGGAGGGTTGGTTCCGTACAGGAGACATCGGATACCTTACCGATGACGGGTTCCTGATGGTCACCGACCGCAAGAAGGAGATATTCAAGCTCTCGAGCGGGAAGTTTATCGCTCCCCAGCTTATCGAGAATGTATTCAAGGAGTCGCCTATGATTGACCAGATAATGGTAGTGGGCGAGCATGAGAAATTCGCCAGCGCCCTCATATCGCCAAATATGAAATACTTCGAAGAGATAGAGGCGAGTAAACCACTGGAGACAAGGGTTAAGGGAAAGCTCATCGAATCAGAGGAGGTTCTTGCAGCAATATCTGCCGAGGTGGAAAAATACAATAAGCGCGTCAGTCCGCACGAAAGAATACTACGTTTCAGGCTGGTACCCGACGAATGGGGTCCCGCCACCGGAGAACTCTCTCCCACCCTTAAGCTGAAAAGGCAGGTAATAGCGGAGAAATACCGTACAATACTCGACGATGTGTACCATAAATGAGCCTTAACTAAACACACAATATGATAATCACCAGGGTTACCGATCGCAAAACCAGGAAGAGATTCCACGATACCGGCCGCAGATTATACAAGGATGACCCGGTGTGGGTTTGTCCCCTCGACAAGGATATTGAGTCTATATTCGATCCGGCCATAAATCCCTATTTCAGTCATGGTGAAGTTGACAGGTGGATACTTGAAGATGAAAAGGGAAATCTTATCGGAAGGATCGCAGCCTTCATAGACCACAATCTTGCAAACAGCCACGATCAGCCTACCGGGGGAATGGGGTTCTTCGAATGCATCAATGACATTACCGCCGCTACGGTACTTTTTGACACAGCCCGCAACTGGCTGGCCGAAAGGGGCATGGAAGCAATGGACGGACCGATCAACTTCGGCGAAACCGACAAATACTGGGGATTGCTGGTAAACGGCTTTACCCATCCCTCGTTCGATGTGCCCTATAATCATCCCTATTACCAGCAACTGTTCGAAGCCTATGGGTTCCAGACATATTATAAGATGGAAGGCTTCCACATGGATGTTACCACACCCCTTTCAGACCGCTTCAGGAAGATTGCTGAGTGGGTGGCAGCAAAACCGGGATATTCGTTCAGGCATTTCAGCTGGAAGGAGGAAGAGAAGCTTACCCTTGACTTTGCCGAGGCATTTAATGAAGCATGGGCATCATTCAAGACACACTTCGAGCCTCTTAAGCCGGAGTATATCAGGGAAGTGCTAAGGAAAGCCAGACCAATACTGGATGAGGAATTTATCTGGATAGCATACTTCGAGGGTAAACCTATTGCCATATATCTTATGTTCCCCGATGTTAACCAGATTTTCAAACACCTGAACGGGAAAATGCATCTCATCAACATGATCAGGTTCCTCTGGCTGAAGAAGCGCAAAACCATGACCAGGGCAAAAGGTCTGCTTATGGGTGTGATTCCGAAGTTTCAGAATCTGGGCATCGAGTCGGCCTTCATACTGCACGTTTATGATGTACTGAAAAGGAAACCACACTACACGGAGGTTGAATTTTCATGGGTAGCAGACTTCAATCCGCGTATGAGGAAGATATTCATATCTGTCGGTAGTGTGCCGGTGAAGAATTATATCCACTACCGTTACCTGTTTGATCGAAACAAAGAGTTTAAGAGGTACCCGATACCTGATATAAAATAGAATCTGTATGCATTATGACATTATTGTTGTAGGAGGCGGACTGGGCGGACTGACGGCAGGCGCCAAGCTGGCACGTGAAGGAAAGAAGGTACTACTGATAGAACAGCATTCACAGCCCGGGGGATGTGCCACCACTTTTAAAAGAGGCGACTACACCCTTGAGGTGGGGCTGCACGAGATGGACGGTCCGTCGCCGCGCGACATGAAAAACCGGATTTTTGGTGAACTGGGTATTTCTGACAGTGTGCAGCTGGTTAAAGTCCCTGAGTTCTACCGTTTCCTCTGCCGGAATATCGACATTACCGTTCCGCACCATCCTGATGAGGCCGCGGAAACTCTGAAGAAAAGGTTTCCATCTGAAACGGCCGGCATCGATTCCTACTTCGAACAGATTCTCAATCCGAAAAGAAAGGGACCCGGAGGCGAGCCACTACCCGATATCAGTGTGGGCAAATGGCTCGATTCAATTATCTCAGACGAAGATCTGAAGCTGGTGCTGCTTGGCAACCTGGGATACTTCCACGACGATCCCTACTCACTCTCAATGATATTTTACAACATTGCCCAGGGAAGCTATTATGCCGGCGGCGGAGCCAGTTTTATAAAGGGAGGCTCGCAGATGCTTTCCGACCATCTGGCAGGCTTTATCAGAAACCATGGCGGGGAGGTGCTGCTGAGTCATATGGTAACCGGACTGACCACCGACAATGGAACCGTTACAGGCGTCACGTACGTTAAAAAAAGGGGCTCCCGGGAGGAGCAGTTAACGGCAACTGCTGCTGAAATTGTAATGAACAATGCACCCGCGCACTTTGCTGAATGGCTCCCGGAAGAATACAGGTCCAGGCTGGGGGTTGAACTGGCCAGGCAGAAGACCGGTGCTTCGCTGCTGACGGTATATTTTGGTTTTAACGGCGACCTGGCATCTGTTGGCAACAGTCACTACTCAACATTTGTCTTTGATGATTCTGTTGAACGTCAGTCAGACATTCTGAAAAACAACCATGCCGGCTATGAAAAGCGAAGCTTCACCTTTGTTGACTACGGCAGAATCGACTCTGGACTGGCACCGCAGGGAAAGAGTGTCGGTGCAATTTGCTGTATCGATTACCTCTCCGACTGGGAGGGCATGACGAAAGGTGACTACCGAAGGAGGAAGGAGGAGGTTGCAGAGATATTTATTACGCGGATGGAGAAGATACTGCCGGGGTTCCGGAAACTGGTCGATTACTGCGATGTAGGAACCGCTGCAACCGTAAAACGCTATACTCTCACCCCGGGTGGTGCGGTATACGGCTTTGCACAGATTCCGTCAAAGCCCGTATTTGAAGCCACCGCCCTGCCCCCGAACGTGCATATTGCCTCGGCATGGGGCAAAACCGGAGGCGGCTTCTCGGGTGCAATCTTCAGCGGCTATCTGTGTGCCTATAATATACTGAGAAAGAAGTAATTGCCGAGGCATATTCATTATTGAATATCTTCCCCAGAGACTTGATAACCTTGTGTGATTCACTGATTTTAAGTATCTTTAGGTCACTTTACTTAGATATTTTGGAGAATGAAGTTGCCACTACGGGATACACTTTTCTGGGACGTTGATCCGGTTCTATTTGATGAGCAGAAGAACAGAAGGCTCATAATAGAAAGGGTATTCAACCTGGGTAATCTGGAAGAGTTGAAGGTTATCTTCAGGTTTTACGGACGTGAGGTAATAGCCAAGGAGATCGTAAGGGCAGGCAACCTTGACCCGAAGACACTTAAATTTGCCAGCGATATATTGAATATCCCCAAAGAAGAATTCAGATGTTACAGAAAGCAGCAGTCGATAAAAGACTGATCGATTTGCTTGGTCGTCTGCAGGGTGACCCTTTTTTGAGCGACTTTGTTCTTGCAGGTGGCACAGCACTCGCCCTGATGCTGGGCCACAGGAAGTCTATCGACATTGACCTCTTCTGCAAGACCGGCTTCGATGAAGCAAGATTGCTGGAACACCTAGAAAGAGAATACGATTTTCGAATGAACAACATCTCCCGGTCAACCATCAAAGGTTCAATCGGGAACATTAGGGTTGATCTGATAGCCCATGATTATCCATACCTGAGAGAGCCTTTGGTGATGGATGGTGTCAGGCTTTTCCCGATGGAGGACATTGCGGCAATGAAAGTCAATGCAATTGCCGGAGATGGCACAAGGGTTAAGGATTTCATTGACATCTATTTTCTTCTCAGGGAGTTCTCATTCAAAGACATTCTGGGTTTTTTCTCAAAAAAATACAGCTCGCGTAACAATGCACATGCTTTAAAGAGCCTTGCCTGGTTCGAAGATGCCGATGTCAATGACTGGCCGGTGATGATAAAGGAACCAACCCTGACCTTTGAAAAGGTCAAAAAGGAGATTACCACCCACCGCAAAAGATACCTTGCCGGGGAGGGTATCTCATAACCGGTGCCATATCCGAACCGGGCCCAAAACCGGGGGCAACCGATATTAGTTACCCTATACTTATCCCCATACCGAGATCAGCGATCTAACGTTCCTGTTTGCCGTTTACCGTTTTGCTCCCATTCGGTCGCGAGCTCACCTTCGGCTCGGTTCCGTTTACTGTTTACCGTTTCTACCCATTATACTCATCAAAAAAGTCGTTCCCCTTATCATCGGTAAGGATGAAAGCAGGGAAGTTCTCGACAACGATTTTTCTGACGGCCTCCATGCCAAGCTCCTCAAAGTCCACCAGTTCCACGGCCTTTATGCTCTCCTTGGCAAGGATTGCAGCCGGACCTCCGACTGATCCAAGGTAGAAGCCACCGTACTTCTTACATGCTTCTATCACCTGCCGCGAGCGGTTCCCTTTGGCCACCATTATCATCGATCCGCCCAGGCTCTGGAAAAGGTCAACGTACGAGTCCATTCTTCCTGCTGTGGTAGGTCCGAAACTGCCTGAGGCCATCCCCTCGGGTGTCTTGGCCGGACCGGCATAATAAACCGGATGGTTCTTGAAATACTCAGGCATCGGCTTGCCTTCGGCTATCATCTGGTTGATACGTGCATGTGCTATATCGCGAGCCACTATGAGCGTACCCCGCAGGTTGAGGCGGGTCTTCACCGGGTACTTTGTCAGTTCGGCCAGCACCTCCTTCATCGGTCTGTCAAGGTCTATCTCCACAGGCTTCTCAAGTTCGGGGGCCTTGGCAGGCATGAAGCGGGCAGGATTCTTTTCAAGTTCCTCGAGGAAGACACCGTCAGCACTGATATAGCCCTTGATGTTCCGGTCGGCGCTGCAGCTGACACCCATACCCACCGGGCAGGAGGCAGCATGTCGCGGCAGCCTTATAACCCTCACGTCATGAATGAAATACTTTCCACCGAACTGGGCTCCAACACCGTACTCCTGGCAAATCTGCTCCACCTTCGCCTCCCACTCCAGGTCGCGGAAAGCCCTTCCCGACTCGTTGCCTGTCGTTGGCAGGTCATCGAGGTACCCTGCTGATGCTTCTTTGACCGTCTTGAGGCAGTTTTCGGCCGAGGTACCACCGATAACCAGGGCAAGATGGTAGGGCGGGCAGGCTGAGGTTCCCAGGTCTTCTATCTTCTGTCTTACGAATTTCCTGAGCGACTCTTCATTGAGAAGCGACTTCGACTGCTGAAACAGGAATGTCTTGTTGGCCGAGCCGCCCCCCTTGGCAACGAACAGAAACTCGTAGCGGCTTCCTTCGGTGGCATAGATGTCGATCTGTGCCGGCAGGTTGCTGCCGCTGTTCTTCTCAGTCACCATCGTTGTGGGCACTATCTGCGAGTACCTCAGGTACTTCTCATCATAAGTACGGTAAACACCTTTCGAAATATGAAGGGCGTCATCTGCACCGGTGAAGATATTCTCACCCTTGCGTGCCATGACTATTGCAGTACCGGTATCCTGGCACCAGGGCAACTTACCTTCTGCCGAAATAACCGTGTTCTTGAGCATTATGTAAGCCACAAAGCGGTCGTTGTCGGTAGCCTCAGGGTCGTCCATTATCTTCTTCAGCTTTTCGAGGTGCGAAGTGCGCATGAAGAAGTTGACGTCATCGAATGCCTGCCGTGCCATCAGTTCGAGAGCCACGGGGGCAACCCTGACAATCTCGCGACCATCAACGTTGATCCTGGTTACATAATCCTTTGTCAGCAGCTTGTACTTTGTGGTGTCCTTGCCGTGCTGAAACGGCTTTTCGTAGATAAATGCGGCCATTATGGTAGGTTTTGGTTAGAATTATTGGTTAACGGATTAAAGATAGGAAAGAGTTTAGAAAAAGGAGTGACTAAA
>CAYUOS010000049.1:0-21054 GCA_964446435.1 uncultured Rikenellaceae bacterium
TACTGACCAGCAGGCAAGGGCTATGGCCCAGGAGGGTAAGGCAGTTGTATGGATTGATGGCGGTCTGCATGCTACCGAGACGGTTGGAACGCATCAGCTTATCGAGACTGCCTACCAGCTTGCGACGAGGAACGACAAGGAGACCCTTGAGATACTCGACAACGTGGTAATCCTGCTGGTTCACGCCAATCCTGACGGACAGGAACTTGTTTCATCGTGGTACATGAAAGATGAGGATCCCACCCGTCGAAGGACAAATATTCCGGTAATGTACCAGAAATATGCCGGCCATGACAACAACAGGGATTTCTTCATGAACAACCTGAAGGAGAGTCAGAATATCAGCCGCCAGCTCTATATCGAATGGATACCTCAGATACTTTACAATCACCATCAGTCAGGGCCTGCAGGAACTGTTGTGGCAGGTCCTCCTTTCCGTGATCCTTTCAATTATGTTTATGACCCGCTTGTAATAATAGGTCTTGACGGAGTTGCTGCTTCGATGGCTGGCAGGCTTATTGCAGAGAACAAGCCCGGCTATACCCAAAAGGGAGGTTCGCAGTATTCAACATGGTATAATGGTGGATTAAGAACAACCGGATATTATCACAATATAATCGGTATACTTACTGAAATAATCGGAGGACCTACTCCAAGTTCAATTCCACTGGTTCCAAACCGCCTTATTCCAAGCAGTGCAAATCCATTTCCGATTGAGCCACAGAGCTGGAACTTCCAGAAATCGATAGACTACTCCCTCTCTCTCAACTACGCTGTTCTTGATTATGCAAGCAGGAACCGGTTCCATTTGCTTTATAACCTGTACCGTATGGGCATGAACTCTGTTGAGCGTGGCAGCAAGGATACATGGACAAGCTATCCTACGACCATTGATGCGCTGAGGGAGGCTCAGGAGAGAGCCCGCCCTGCATCCGGCGGAAGGCCTGCAAACCCGTTTGAGCAGGTAATGAGGGATCCCGAAAGAAGAGACCCAAGGGTATTTGTCGTCCCATCTGATCAGGATGATTTCCCAACAGCTGTTCGTTTCATCAATGCCCTGATAAGCTCAGGCATTCAGGTACAACTCGCAACAGCACCATTTACGGCAGCAGGCAAAAATTACCCGGCAGGGTCATATATTGTAAAGACAGCTCAGGCATTCAGGCCTCATGTGCTTGACATGTTTGAGCCTCAGGATCATCCGAATGACCTTCAGTATCCGGGCGGACCGCCGGTAGCACCCTATGATGCAGCAGGATGGACACCTGCTTTCCAGATGGGAATTAGCTTTGACAGGTTGTTCAATGATGTCACGGGCCCGTTCGTTACAGTACCATACGGTGAGTGGCAGAAGGTGCCGGCACCAGCAATGCCAGTGTCAGCACGGGGTGGATATACATTCAGTGCGAAGGTTAACAACTCATTCAGGGTTGTCAACGATCTGCTTAAGGATGGTATAAGGGTATTCAGGCTGCCTGAGGGAGACAGGAACAATCCTGCATCTTCACCCGGCGATTTTTATGTTCAGTCGTCTGCAAGGACACAAACTGTATTGTTCAAATCTGCTTCAGAAAACGGGGTAAAGATAACTGCGTTGAATACTGCGCCCTCACCGACTGAGCGGATACAGCCGGCAAGGATAGCATTATGGGACAGGTATGGCGGATCTATGCCATCGGGATGGACGAGGTTTATTATGGATCAGTTCAACTTCCCCTATACTGTGATTTATCCGCAGAGAATCGATGCCGGTAATCTAAAGAAGGATTTTGATGTCATCATTTTTGTAGGAGGTGCGATACCTGCTCCTCCAAGAGGAGAATCAGGACAGCAGGGTCCGGGAGGAGGCGGAGGTGGCCAGGGTACAGATGGCATACCTGCCCAGTACCAGCACATGGTCGGAAATATCAGCACTGAACAGTCGATACCCCAGATAAGGAAATTCCTTGAAGAGGGAGGGGTTGTGATAACGATGGAGTCAAGCACCAATCTTGCCGGTCATCTTAATCTTCCTATTGAGAACGCATTGGTCAGGCGTGACGAAAACGGAAGAGAGAGAGGCCTCTCAAGAAACGAGTATTACGTTCCGGGAAGCGTTTTGGGCGCCGATATAAACACCAGTGCAAGAGCTGCCTGGGGAATGCCTGCGACAGCTGACTTCTATTTCAGTAACAGCAATGTATTCAGGTTCGGAGAGAATGCCACTCAAATGGGTTTGAAGAAACTTGCATGGTTCCCGACCGCTGAGCCGCTAAGAAGCGGATGGGCGCTGGGACAGGAGTACCTGAAGGATGGTATCATTGCCGTTGAAGCACCGGTTGGCAAAGGAAGGCTTTATCTCTTCGGAACGAATATCACCTTCAGAAGTCAGCCCCATGGCCTTTACAAGTTTGTTTTCAACCAGCTCTACAAGTGAAACATCATTAAATAAGAGATGGTGAAATAACATTTTTTAAATAATTTACTATTTGTATATTTAAGGCTCCGCTCCGGATTAAGGGACGGAGCCTTATTTTTGAACCAACAGTACCAGATATACTATTCTAACCAAAAAACCAACCAATCATGCCCAAAGTAACCAAAGAAGAAGCGCTGCTTTATCACAGCAAAGGGCGCAAAGGTAAGGTGGAGGTGATACCCACCAAATCCTACAGCACCCAGTATGATCTCAGCCTGGCCTATACACCCGGTGTGGCCTTTCCATGCCTTGAGATAGAGAAGAATCCTGAAGATGCGTACGAGTATACGGCAAAGGGGAACCTTGTTGCCGTTATCTCAAATGGCACGGCAGTGCTCGGCCTGGGAGACATAGGAACCCTTGCAGGCAAGCCGGTAATGGAAGGTAAGGGTTTGCTTTTCAAGGTTTTTGCAGATGTTGATGTCTTTGACATTGAAGTGGATGAGAAGGATCCCGCCAAACTGATAGAGTTCTGCAGGCAGATTGCCCCCACCTTCGGTGGCATTAACCTTGAAGATATCAAGGCTCCTGAATGCTTTGAAGTTGAGACTGTACTGAAGGAGATACTTGATATTCCGGTATTTCATGATGACCAGCACGGAACAGCTATTATATCCGGAGCTGGCTTGCTGAGTGCCCTTGAAATAAGTGGAAAGAAAATAGGCGATATTAAAATGGTCGTTAACGGTGCAGGTGCCAGCGCGATAAGCTGTACAAAACTCTACGTTGCTCTCGGTGTTAAGAAAGAGAACATAGTAATGGTAGACAGCAAGGGGGTTGTAAGCACCAGGCGTACCGATCTCAACAGCTACAAGAAGGAGTTTGCAACCGAACGCAATGTGAATTCACTTGCTGAAGCAATGGTCGGTGCCGACCTGTTTCTTGGACTGTCTGTTGCAAATGTAGTCAGCCGGGAGATGCTTAAAAGCATGGCTCCCGATCCGATAGTATTTGCGATGGCAAATCCTAATCCCGAGATCAGCTACGAGGAGGCGATGGCAAGTCGTAATGACCTTATTTTCGCAACCGGAAGATCAGACTACCCCAACCAGATAAATAATGTTCTCGGATTCCCGTTCATTTTCAGGGGAGCACTTGACGTCAGAGCATCCACAATAAATGAGGAGATGAAGCTGGCTGCAACATATGCGCTTTATGACCTCGCAAAGCAGCCGGTTCCGGACTCGGTAGCCAGGGCTTACAATGTAGATAAGCTTGTGTTTGGCAGGGAGTATATCATTCCAAAGCCACTTGACCCAAGGCTTATCTCATATGTTTCATCTGCTGTTGCAAAAGCAGCTATCGAAACAGGAGTGGCAAAACATAAAATTGATGACTGGGATGCTTACAGGGAGAGCCTGACCAAGAGAACAGCCGAGCACATCAGTAACATCGCAAAAGTCTCAGGCCTTTAATCAGGGAATAATAACAGGGAGGCTGCCTGATCAGGGCAGCCTCTTTTTCTTTTAGCAATTGAGCTTGTTACGTTTTCTCTGTTCAATGGCGCAGCATACCTTTGCATCATACATTGCAACAATAAGTGAGGCCGTCTGCTGAATTGTGAATGAGCTCCTGTTAATTGTGGAATCGAACAGGTAGTCAATATTTATCGATTTCTGCTTAAGGAATGTCTGTATCAGCTTGAATCTCTTTTCATCGCTATCGACGACATACTCTTCAGCCTTTTCGATATCCATTCCCTTTTTTGCCATCACATTTTCAACCCTCCAGTAGAATGGAGCCATTAACCTTACATGCAGGGAATCTGCTATCTGATGGGCTATTGACACTCCACCCCGGCCTACAACAACCACAAACCCCTCCTTGCAGATTGAGAGTACTACATCCTCAATTGCCTTCTTGATTCTCTGGTCACTTACAAATGATCCTGAAAAGGCCATTATCATTTCGGAAAGATTAGAGTGTTCTATGCCTTTATAGAAAGATTCCACCCGGGCATCATCTGTGTTGATCTCTTTAGCAATCCTCTGTATGATATCTTTATCTACCCATCTCCATTTGGTAATGTTGTACTTCCTGTTCAGCATCTCAGCAACCGATTCGGCAACCTGCCTTGCATCACAGCCTGTCTGACGCGAGATCGTGATTACCGGTCCGTCTTCTGTCTCGGGCTGGCCAAGAATGGCCTCCCTGTGCCTCCTGTCGAAATAGTCGAAGAACTTTTTCATCTGCTGGGTTCCCTTCCTGGATGATGGTACAACAATTTACGATAAATTTTTTACCTGAATGCTATCAACAGACTCTTTTTTTCGCCAGTTCTGGCATCTTCAATAGCCAAGGTATATGAAATCATGAAGATCTCCTGCCGGCTTTTACAGATTGAGATAAGCAGCTTACCGCATGAACAGCCCGATACATCTATTTTGCCACGGGGCATGAGCCACTACTGTAGGATAAAGAATATCTTTAACCCATACTAAACAGATACGATATGGATCCTCAGATTCTTACCAAACCGGAACTAATATGGTTCATAATAGGACTTATTTTTCTGATTCTGGAGTTAATTCTTCCAGGATTTGTCATTTTCTTTTTTGGTGTGGGAGCCTGGGTAACTTCACTGGCATGCCTGATAGCCAATCCAGGGACGAATGCACAGATAATTATCTTCTCACTTACATCGGTACTGGCTCTGGTGGCTCTCAGGAGAATGATGAAGAAGAAGTTCTTCAACAACAGTGATGGCAGCTCTGCAATGTTTGATGATGATTTTACGGGCAGCAGGGCATTGGCATTAACCTCGTTCGGCAAGGGAGTCAAGGGAAAAGTGGAATTCAAGGGTACTTCATGGCCTGCAATCTCTGACAATGAAATCAGGGCCGGAGAGACAGTAATAATTATCAGCAAGGAGAGTATTAATCTAAAAGTTGAACCTATAAACTAACAACATGGAAGCAGCAAACACAACAAACACAATTATCCTTATAGGAGCAATATTCCTGGGATTTATTGTAATCCTTTCAATGATCAAGATCGTTCCCCAGCGATCGGCATTCATCGTGGAAAGGCTTGGTAAGTACATGGGTACACTTACAGCCGGATTTAATGTCCTTATCCCCTTCGTCGACAAGATAAGGTACAGACACACTCTTAAGGAACAGGCAATTGATGTGGCATCACAAATCTGTATTACCAAAGATAACATTGCAGTTGAGGTTGACGGTATACTCTACCTGCAGGTTATGGACCCCCAGAAAGCATCCTATGGCATTGACGATTATCGCTTTGCATCAATACAGATTGCCCAGACCACAATGAGAAGTGTAATCGGCAAACTGGAGCTTGACAGAACCTTTGAGGAGCGCGATACAATCAATACCTCAATTGTTGAAGCTGTTGACAAGGCAAGCGAGCCGTGGGGCATCAAGGTAACCAGATATGAGGTAAAAAACATAACTCCCCCGCAGAGCATAAAGGATGCCATGGAGAAACAAATGAGGGCTGAAAGGGAGAAGAGGGCGAAAATAGCTGAGTCTGAAGGCGATAAGCAGGCAAAAATAAATGTTGCCGAGGGTGTGAAACAGGAGTTGATAGCAAAGTCTGAGGGAGAAATGCAGAAGAGAATCAATGAGGCCCGTGGTAAATCTTCAGAAATAGAACAGATAGCAACTGCTACTGCCAATGGTCTCAGGGCAATTGCAACTGCAATCTCCGAAGAAAACGGATTGAATGCAGTTAATCTTAGAATAGCCGAGCAATACCTTACCGAGTTCGGAAAACTGGCCGCCCAGAACAATACAATGATTATCCCATCAAACCTGACTGATATCGCTGGCGTTGTAGCAACGGCAACATCTGTCTTCAATGAGGTAAAAGACAAAAAGTAACTGATATCTGTAAATACAATCGTAACTAAAGGAGAAAGCGGAAAACAATAACAAGTTTTCCGCTTTCCTTATTTATTATATCATTGTCTATCAGAGACTCTCATGCTCGGTCCTCTTGATGATCTCATTCTGCAGGTCTTCACCCAGGTCGTTGAAATAATCACTATAACCTGCCACTCTTACTATTAGGTCCCTGTATAGTTCAGGATTCTTCTGTGCATCCCTCAGGGTTTCAGCGTCAACAACATTGAACTGGATATGATGGCCATCGAGGCTGAAATAGCTTCTTATCAAGGCTGTAAGCTTGGCATAGTTATCTTCATTCTCGAAGAATTTCGGTGAGAACTTCTGATTCAGTAGTGTTCCACCGGTACGCAGATGGTCAATCTTCGATGCTGACTTAATCACTGCGGTAGGACCTTGTCTGTCAACCCCCTGAAATGGAGAAATACCCTCCGATAACGGCACCCAAGCCTTCCGTCCGTCAGGTGTCGCTCCTATGACGCTGCCGAAGTATACATGAGAGGTAGTCGGGAGCATGTTTATCCTGTGCGTACCGCCCCTTGGTGTAGGCCTTCCGTTAACAGCATCGTAGAAAATGTCAAAAACTACAGCGGCATGCCGGTCTGCGTAGTCATCATCGTTGCCATACTTGGGTGTGTCATAGATTAGGTCGTACTGAACCTGCTCAAAACCCTGAAAGTCTGCATCCAGTGCTTTGATCATCTCTGGCCAGGTATAGCGTTGTGTATCATATATATTATATCTTACAGATGTGAGAATATCAGTGATGGTTCCGAGTCCGACGCCCTGTATATAGGTTGTATTATACCTTGCACCACCTTCGTTGTAGTCTTTGCCGTTTACAATGCAATCATCTATCAGCAGTGACATGAACGGAACCGGCAGAAATGTGGCAAACACCCCCTCGATTACATTATTGCCTCTTATCTTGATGTCGGTAAAAAAGTTTACCTGCTTCCTGAATGCCTCTATCAGCTCTTCGAAAGAACCGAAACCGACAGCTTCCCCGGTTTTTAGTCCCACCTGTTTGCCGGTTCGTCTGTCAAAACCATTGTTAATGGTAATCTCAAGAACCTTGGGGAGATTAAAATACCCTGTAAGCCAATAACATTCCGTACCAAAGGCACCAGTCTCAACACAACCTGATGCACCACCGTTCCTGGCGTCGACGATACTCTTTCCCTGTCTCATCAGCTCCTGGATTATCGCCTCAGTATTGAAACATGATGGCTGGCCGAACCCGGTTTTGATAATATCGAGGGCCTTATGAATGAACTTATCGGGATTCTTCCGGCTAATCTGAACCATCGAACTTGGCTGCAGTATTCTCATCTCCCTTATCACATCAAGCAGTATGTAGGTCATTTCGTTAACTGCATCTGTGCCGTCTGGCTTTACTCCTCCCAGGTTTATCAGGCAGAAGTCTGTATAGGTACTGCTCTCTTTCGCCGTAACACCCATCTTTGGCGGTGAGGGATGATTGTTAAACTTAACCCAGAAACAGCCGAGTAGCTCATATGCCTCTTCAGGCGTAAGGGTTCCCTCACTTATCTGCTTCTCATAAACCGGCATGAGATGCTGGTCGAGCCTTCCGGGGTTGAATGAATCCCAGGGATTAAGCTCGGTTATAACTCCAAGGTGGATGAACCAGTAGTGCTGCAACATCTCATGGAGTGTCTCAGGGGCATTGGCCGGAACCCTGCGGCATACGGAAGCCATCTTAAGAAGTTCTCCGCGCCTGTCTTCATCCTGTTCATCCCCTGCAAGCTGCTCGAGCTTCTCGGCGTGCCTTCCGGCATACATAATAATGGCGTCACAAGCTATGTCCATAGCCTTGAGCTCCTCATTGCGGGTAAAGGCCGCCGGGTCGTTATAGAAATCAAGTCGTTTCTGTGCCTCTGCTATCTCCCTTTTGAGGTCTAGGAAACCTGTCCTGAACATCTTGTATCCAAGTACTGTATGGCCTGGTGCACGTTGCTCCTGAAACTCCGTGAAAACTCCTGCGGCGTATGCATCGATCCACTCCTGCGTCATCAGGCCCATTATCCTGTCGCGGTTGCTCTTACCTTCCCAGAAGGGTATTATCTTATCCCTGTACACCCTTTTCACCTCGTCATCGACCCTGAAGAAGACCTTCTCGCGTGAATCAAGCACCTCAAGATCTTCAACGGTATGAAGGCATATCTCAGGGTATGTCGGGGTCTGCTTGGGCCCGGGCCCTCTCTCTCCGACTATAAGTTCCCCCTGGTTAATACATATCTCCTTGTTTCGAAGTATATACTCCAAAGCACGCGCCCTGGTAACCGGTAATGACATACCCCTTGATGCATTACTCATATAAAAGTCAGTTATCAGAACAGCCCTTTCTGCCGTAACACTCTCTACTGCAGCAAGACTCTGTTCCCTAAGCCTGTTAACTCTTTCTGTCATTTTCATTGTTTACCCATTTTTCTTGTTGATTTCAACCATTCTGTCAATTCACCCACCCCTCCTTACTTTGACTCCAATCCCGGAAAACAAACCGGCTATCTCAAGCATCCTCTCCTCCGGCAACTGTTCTGTCTTACCCATCCTGTATTCCATAGAGAACCTTGTATATTTCGACGATCCGATACGGTGAAACGGCAAAAGATCTATGCCAAGCAGGTTCGGTGCCTGGTTTTCACCAATAAAATCCATTATTGCATTTAGACTCTTCTCGTCATCATTAACCCCCGGAATAACAGGTACCCTGGCTATAACATCGGCACCGGCACCTATAAGGAACCTGTAGTTGTCAAGAATCTGCCTGTTGGTTACCCCTGTGTAATGCCGGTGCTTATACTCATCAACGTGCTTGATATCATAAAGAAACAGTGATGTTGTTGGCAATATCTCCCGGAACTGTACCTCCTTTGCCATGCCTGAGGTATCAACAGCGGTATGTATTCCGGCCTTCCTCATCGCATCCAGTGCTGCAGCCAGAAACTCATGCTGCATCATCGGCTCACCCCCCGAGAAGGTCACTCCACCTCCCGAATGTTCAAAAAAGACCCTCTCTCTCTCTGCAACATCAAGCAGATCTTTTACCGAATACTCCTTGCCAACCTTCTCCATCCTGCGGAATTCCTTCTCACCAATCCTGTCAACTCTCTCAACCTCTGTTATTTCAGGAGAGATGCCCTCAGGGTTATGGCACCACATACAGTTCAGGGGGCAACCCTTCAGGAAGAATGTAACCCTGATGCCTGGACCGTCATGTATAGCATATTTCTTGGTGCTGAATAGAATACCTTTCATAATAAGTAAAATTGGAAGAAAATGAATGGAGATGGCAAAGCCCCGGTCAGGGCATGATACATACTACCAGAAGCTGTAGTAAATAAGGCAACTGTACAATCGTCTTCCGAGACGATTCATCATGAAACGGTATCTTAAGGCTGCCGTCATTGAATTAAACTATATGCAAATGTATACATTTTTTCGAAACCCATTTAAGTCAGTCAGATATTTTTATACTGTATGCCAGCCATTTACATAATATTTGCATTTCTTAACACAATATTAACATAATACAGATGCAACAACGGAGGTACATGGCCGTCTCTTAGTCAAAGATTGATCATAAATCGCATACTATAGTTTTTGGACAGTAATATTTTTTGGACAGTGATTTTTGGACAGTAGCTTTTAAACTTATTAAACACAAATTCTTAACTAATTTCAAATGCCATGAAAAGGATTCTTTTTACAATGATGGTTGCCGTTTTGATCAGTGCCGGCTCATTTGCCAGGACGACTGTTGCAAAAGGCAAAACATTCACCCAGGTTGGAGATTACAAGATTGAGGTTGCAGAAAAACCGTACATTCTTGAAGGACGCGAACTCAAGACATTTGTTATCTCCTATACCAACTCCCCTCTCAAGGTAACCGTTGCAGTTGACAAGGACAAGAAATGCAGCAACTACCTCGTAATCTCCGACAAGCTGTCGGTACAGTATGTCTGCAACGGCTCCTACTTCGGTGTTGAGAAACTCGCCAGAAAATATAATAAGGTGGGGTTAACAACTGCCGACAATGCACTTAACAGGTCAGAGTACTTTCATCAGAAGGTTCTCACCAGCAGTAACAATACAGTTCTGGAAAACACAATGCTAATTGCAGCCTATTTCCCTGTATTGGTAAAGGATTTTAACAGCATTCTTGCGTCTAAGTAAGAATCTCAAGGGCCGCCCGGCCTCTGCGATCAGGTTTTAGTTTGACTATCAGGAAGGTATCCGCTCAGGATGCCTTCCTCTTTTTTTCCCCTTCGACATTCATAGCGTGTCATTTATCATATTATTCTACCGTCTAAATTTTATATCTTGCGGAACTTTGTATATTGGGGGATTTTTCATTTAAAACAATTGAGAAGAATGAAGCGAAGGATAAAATTCAGTCTTATCTATCGTGATATGTGGCAATCGACAGGCAAGTACCAGCCAAGGGTCGACCAGCTTAAGGAGGTTGCACCTCATATCATTGAGATGGGATGTTTCGACAGGATTGAGACAAACGGGGGTGCTTTTGAACAGGTTCAGTTAATGTATGGCGAGAATCCCAACAATGCAGTCAGGGAATGGACAAAGCCATTCAATGAAGCCGGTATACAGACCCACATGCTTGAGAGATCGCTGAACGGATTGAGGATGTATCCGGTTCCTGCCGATGTAAGAAGACTTATGTTCAGGGTTAAAAAGGCCCAGGGTGTTGATATTGCACGGTCATTCTGCGGACTTAATGACCACAGGAACCTTGAACTTTCGATAAAATATGCAAAGGAGGCCGGAATGATTTCACAGGCAGCCCTGTCAATCACAAGCTCACCGGTTCATACAGTCGAGTACTATATGGGCGTCGTTGATAAAATGGTGGAGTACGGAGCAGATGAAATCTGCCTTAAGGATATGGCCGGAGTAGGAAGGCCTGCAATGCTGGGAGAGTTAGTAAGACAGATAAAGAGCAGGTTTCCGGGAATTGTTGTACAATATCACGGACATAGCGGACCAGGAATGTCTGTTGCTTCGATGCTTGAGACAGCACGCGCAGGTGCCGATTATCTCGATGTCGCTGTGGAACCGCTGAGCTGGGGTATGGTTCACCCTGACCTGATAGCAATTCATTCAATAATGAAGGATGCAGGTTTCGATGTCCCGGAGATTAACATGGATGCATATATGAAGGTAAGGTCACTTACCCAGGATTTCATCGATGACTTTCTTGGATATTTCATTGACAACCGCAACAAGCAGATGACATCACTGCTGATTGGCAGCGGACTTCCCGGCGGAATGATGGGTAGCCTTATGTCTGACCTGAAAGGGGTCCATCAGGGAATCAACACGACGCTGAGAAATCTGGGTAAACCTGAAATAAGTGAAGATCAGCTTTTAGTGCAACTCTTCAAGGAAGTGGAGTTTATCTGGCCGATGATGGGATACCCGCCTTTGGTGACTCCTTTCAGTCAGTATGTCAAGAATGTGGCTCTTATGAATATCGTCCAGCTCTATAACGGTAAGGAGAGATTCGGAATGATAGACAACAATACCTGGGATATGATTCTCGGTAAGGCGGGCAAGCTGCCGGGGCCACTTCATAACGAGATAGTTGAACTCGCACAGAGGGAAGGAAAAGAGTTTTTCGACGGTGTGCCCCAGAACAACTATCCTGATGCCCTGCATTCGTATCGTGAGGAGATGGATCGCAATGGATGGGAATACGGCCCTGATGACGAGGAACTCTTTGAACTGGCCATGCATGACCGCCAGTACAGGGATTATAAGTCGGGAATAGCCCGTACCAGATTCATTGCTGAAATAGAAGGCAAGAAGGTTGAAGCCTCTGAGGCTGCACAGGGGAAGAGTGAGCATAACGAAAAAACCATGTTGTCAGAAGACAACGGTACAGTATTGCTTTTTGTCGGGAGCGGGGAATATTACCTTGGTTTCTACCAGGAGGCAGACGAGGGGAGTGTTGTCAAAAAAGGACAAAGACTGTTCTATATTGAGGCAGGCCGCAGCTACGTGGAGGTTCTGTCAGACCGCGATGGAAAGATTAAAAAGATACTCTGCAAGCACGGAGATTTTGTGACAAAAGGTACCCCGCTGGTTGAATTTGCCTGAAGAAGATTTAAGCAGAACAATTTGCTCCTTGCGCTATTTTTTATAACTTGCACGACAACAAGCCATTCAGTATATTAAACCCATCTATCATGAAAAAGATCGTCATTATGTTATTTGCAATTATGGCAGTTTTGAATGCCTGTAAGGAGAAAGAACCTGAGAATCCATTCTTCTCCGAATGGAAAACCCCTTTCGCCATACCTCCCTTTGACAAGATTAAGGCAGAACACTATATGCCGGCATTTCTAAAGGGTTTTGAGGAGCAGACCAAAGAGATAGAGGCTATCATCAACAACCCTGATGCGCCAACTTTCGAAAACACAATCAAACCACTCGAATACAGCGGAGCACTCCTGAATAAGGTAAGGCCAGTCTTTTCGAGGTTGAACTCAGCAATAACCAATGACGAAATGCAGGCCATCAGCCGCGAGCTCTCCCCTCTTCAGAGCAAGCATAGCGACGACATAAGTCTTAATGAGAAACTATTTGAAAGAATCAAGACTGTCTATGAAAATCGCGATAACCTTGACCTGAATCCCGAAGAAAAGAGGGTACTCGAGCTGAGATACAGGAACTTTGTGCGCAATGGAGCAGCCCTGTCGCCTGAGAATAAGGACAAGCTAAGGAAGATAAACGAGGAACTATCTATGCTCTCACTTAAATTCGGGCAAAACATTCTTGCAGAAACCAACAATTTCAGGCTGGTTATCGAGAATGAGGCAGACCTGTCAGGGTTACCCGCCAACCTGGTTAACCAGGCTGCTGTAGCGGCCAGGAATGCAGGACTGGAAGGCAAATGGGTATTTACACTTCATGCACCCAGTATATGGCCTTTCCTGCAGTACTCTGAAAAACGCGATCTGAGAGAAAAAATATTCCGGGCCTATGAGTTAAGAGGCAATAACGGAAACGAGTATGACAACAACAAGATAGTAGCCGACATCACCCGCCTCAGGGTTGAGAGGGCTAACCTGCTGGGCTACGACAGCCATGCTGCATTCGTGCTTGAGACAAACATGGCCGAAAATCCTGAGACTGTTTTCAACTTCCTCGAGCAGGTCTGGAATGCAGCCATACCTATTGCAAAGGCCGAGGCAAAGGCCCAGAACGATCTGATAAGAAGAGAGGGTGGAAACTTCCAGCTCCAGCCATGGGACTGGTGGTTCTACACCGAGAAGATAAAGAAGGAGAAGTATGATCTCGATGATGAACAACTCAGACCATACTTTGAGGTTGACAACGTAACCAATGGAATGTTCTATGTCGCCAACCGTCTTTACGACCTCGATTTCATGGAAAGGAAAGATCTGCCAACCTACCACCCTGAGGCCAGAGTTTACGAAGTTACCCGCAGAGGTGATCATATCGGAATACTTTATATAGACAATTTCCCGAGGTCAAGCAAGACCGGAGGAGCATCATGCAGTACATTCAGGGGCCAGAGAAGAGATGCATCAGGCAAGATGATTACGCCCCTGGTTTCAATTCTCTGCAACTTCACACCACCGGCAGGCGATAAACCGGCCCTTCTGACAGCCGAGGAAGCAGCGACGCTGTTTCACGAGTTCGGGCATGCGCTTCACCAGCTTCTATCCAACACCACCTTCCCGTCTATTTCAGGCACCTCAGTGCCAAGGGACTTCGTGGAACTGCCGTCACAGATAATGGAGCACTGGGTGCTTGAGCCGGAAGTTCTTAAGGTATATGCAAAACACTATCAGACCGGCGAGCTACTGCCTCAGGAACTGATTGACAAGCTCGACAGGGCAGGCAAGTTCAACACAGGTTTCATAACAACCGAGTTTGTTGCTGCAGCACTGCTCGACATGGAGTTTCATGCCTTAAGGGTGCCTGTTGAGGTCGATGTCCAGAAATTCGAGGCAAATGCAATGAAGAAATATGGCCTTATCAACGAAATCATACCGAGATACAGGTCAACTTACTTCAACCATATCTTCTCTGGTGGGTACTCAGCAGGATACTACAGCTACTATTGGAGCGAGCAGCTTGATGCTGATGCATTCCAGGCATTCAAGGAGACGGGTGATATTTTCAACCGCGACGTAGCCGCAGCTTTTGAAAGGGAGATACTCTCAAGGGGCGGAAGCGCAGAGGCAAGAGAACTATACATTAATTTCAGGGGAAAGGAACCAGGCATAGAAGCACTTCTAAGAAACAAGGGGCTTATCGAATAGCATAAATGAAGCTCATTTACCTGTCAGCCCTGATACTGCTGATTCTCCTGGTCAGCCTTACTATCTATGCCTCAGACTCAAACCCCCAACCAGTAAGGGGAGTACTTGACCTGAGAGGAGAGAGAATCACGGAAAAACAGAGTATCAGGCTTGATGGTCAATGGGAATTCTTCTGGAAAAAGATTTACAGGCCGCATCATTTTGCTACTGCCAATATACCCAAGCCCGACGGATTCATAAAAGTTCCGGGATACTGGACAGATGCCGATCTGCCCGGAGTAGAAACGGAGGGAGATGGATATGCAACCTACAGGCTGAGGGTACTGCTACCGGATGGGTTACTCCCTCCCCTGGGTCTGATGGTGAAGGTGTTTGATTCTTCCTATGACCTTTACGTAGACGGTAAATACATCGGCAGCAATGGAGTTCCCGGAGTTGATGAATCATCGACGGTTCCGGGATATCGCCCCACTATCTACAGATTCATCCCTGAGAGTGACACCCTTGAAATAATCTTCAACGTCTCGAACTTCCACCACCGCAGGGGTGGTTTCTGGCTTCCGGTCGAACTGGGTTCATTCAGGCACATCCAGTCAAAAGCATCAAGGAATTTCGGCAGGGCAATATCGACGGTTAGCATACTCTCAGCCTTTACACTTATTTTCCTCTTTTTCTTCATACTGTACAGAGAGGATAAGGCATCAATCTATTTTGCGGTTGCCCTTCTCGGCATGGGAATGAGACCCCTGTTCACCAACCAGTTCCTGATTTATCTGTTTGCTGATTTGCCATGGGTCTGGATAGTAAGGTTTGAATATCTGAGCCTGTACTTGATGATTACCGGTGCCTTCCTATTCCTTAATGGCATCTACAGTTCATATTATCACAGATTTTTTGCCGGTTTATCAAGTGTAATATTCATTGCGTTTGCAGCAGCAACCCTTGTTCTTCCTGTTAAGAGTTTCTCGTGGTTTACCTTCCCTGCTTACCTGTTCGTAGTGATATTCGCTATCAATTCGCTGACCTGCAGCGCAGCCAGGTTCTTAAAAAACAACCAGCTGGTTGATGCAATCTATTTCACTGGCTTCCTCCTGATCGTTTCGGCCGCAATCCACGACATAGTACTGGCCATGGGTTCCGCCACCGGCCCTAAAGGCTACATACTTTCTGAAGCTATAATCATTTTTGTCTTACTTCAGTCAGGCCTTCTGATTTACAGATGGGTTAGCTCATTCCGCGAAAAAGAGAGGCTGAAAACCAATCTCGAACAACTTAACAGGAACCTGGAATCGATGATTCACGCACGCACCAGGGAACTCACCAAGGCCAAGAACAAGGCAGTAGAGTATAGCAAGCAGATAGAAGAACAGAACAAGAACCTTACCGAGACTATTCAGCTCAAGAACAAGATATTCTCAGTTATAGCCCACGACCTGAGAAGTCCTGTCGTAAATATCCAGTACATTCTCAACCTGCTGAAAGAAGATGAATTCCGTGAGAAATATGAATCGCTCGCAGGTTCATGCATCAACTATTCGCAGATGGTAATCAACCTGCTCGAGAACATGCTCGTCTGGGGCAGAGGCCAGGAGGATCACATCAGGTATGCTCCCGCGATGCATGATCTCGCCGGAATCATCCTTACCAACATGAGCATATACAAGGATAATGCTGACCGCAAGAATATTTCAGTAAACTTCACTCAGATCGGGGGAACCAAGGCCTGGGTTGACCGGGAGCTTATCGATATCATAATCAGAAATATCCTCTCAAATGCCATTAAGTATACCCGCCGTGGAGGCAGGATAAGCATACTGCTGAAGGAGAAGCCCAAACCTGACAGCGAGATATTGATAAAGATTTGTGACAATGGCATCGGAATCCCTCCTGAGAAACAGGCTGTCCTGTTCTCCGAAAGCGATATCGAAAGTACCCCGGGTACGGAAAATGAGAAAGGCACCGGATTCGGTCTGAAGCTGGTGGCAGAACTTGTCAAGGTTAACAAGGGTTACATACAGGTTGAAAGCCAGCAGGGAGAAGGTACCTGCTTTACGATATCAGTTCCTGCTGTGAGAAAAGAGCCCGATTAAATGGTTTCGGCTCCGAGCTGATTAAGGTTCCCCGTTATCATCTCCCTTATTACCTGGAACCATACCGGCCGACCCAGGTCATCACCATCGAGACTCTCTGAAATATCGCTTGATGAGACATGGTACGTCCCGGAAGCAGATGAGTAGCTGAAAACAAGATTTACACCCTGGTTGCCGGTGATGAACAGGGTGACAGCCTCTCCAAGGTTCCCCAGCGGCTGACGATCTATGCTATCAATACCAAACGAAGCCCTTATAACGGTACCTGAACCCTTCGCAGAGGTAATCTCGAGGGAGCCCCCGGCAAGTGATGCATGTTGCCGTAGCAATGGTAATCCCAGCCCTACCCTTCTTGTCTTTCGCGTGGTCGTAAACGGGTCAGCTACTGTCTCAATAATGTCATCAGGAATTCCACTCCCGTTGTCAGAAATAATAAACTCCAGCATGCCTTCCTCGGAACCAACAATTACATCAAGCTTCACCTCGGTAGCGCCTGCACGAGTCGAGTTTTGCAGAATATCAACTATATGATCAGTAATTGTCTTCATGAGTGTACAACTTTCCTTCCCTCAACGCCGGCAAGCGCTTTCCTGATCTCCTGAAAAGAGGGTTCGAGAAGGTAAAAGCCGGTGCTTGTCTTGCCGACATTATGCAGGAAATGCGAATCAGAACTCCGTATGTATGACAGGTTGCCAATAGCAGGATGTTTCCTGCAAAGCTCCTCAAATTCAGTGTATGGTGTTATTTCAACAGCATCATATCTTACCCCCGGAGGGAAAAAACCCAACTGACTGAGTATACTGTTCACAGGCCTGTCTACGTGGGCAGGAATAAAGAGTCCGTTCAGCTCATGTACCCTCCTCTCAACCTCATCGATTGTTTTTGAAAGTGACATTATCAACAGGTACTCAATCTCATCAACTATATTGTCTTCTTCATCAACAACAACCTGGTATCCAAACCTCTGAGGTGAGTTTGGTATCCTGGTTATGTTTTCCTCTATCCATGACTGAAACTCTTCAAGCTCATTATAATGTTCAAAAAAGCAAAGACAGTGTATCTCTTCCCTGGTTGTCACCTCTGCCCCGGTGAGCACGAAAATGCCATGCTCCTCTCCCAACCTCTTGATAAGCTGTGAATTAAGGGTTGAGTTGTGGTCAGTAATGCCAAGAATCTCTATCCCCTTTTCCAGTGCAGCATCAATAATATTCCGGGCACTCATCTCCAGGTCGCCACATGGAGAGAGAACAGTATGGGTATGAAGGTCGGCCCGGTAAACCCTCATCACTACTCACTTAGCAATGAATAGAGCTTCCCCGAGATCGTGAATGCCTCATCCGGGGTGGCCAACAGTACCAATCCTTCAGAGTTTGCCTTTTCCACTACCTCGGCAGCTGGCCTGTTGCCCGAGACGAACACAACTGCTGAATGATCCTTAAGGGTCGCAACCGCTATCACATTCATATGAGTCTGCATGGTGATCCATACCTGTCCTTCACGTGAGTTTCCCATAACATCACTGAGCAGATCTGATGTATAACCTCCGGTTACTTCTCTGTCAGACACCTCTTCGCCGGTAACTATCTCAAGTCCGGCTCTCTTTATCAATTCCTTTAAGTTCATCGGGTATATCTTTAATATCTTTTATCTTGCTTTCCGTCCAGGTTGATATCAAGCCGCTGCTGTTGCAGCTGAATCCCCTGTCTCCATGTTCTCCTCTGCAGAAAAATATGCACTGGCTAATTGTGGCCCTCCCCTGAATAATATCCCCGGCCAGGGTGTCGCAATCGGGAGAACCGCATACACCACAATCAACCATAGGCAAAATCTCAAGTATCCTTCTCTTCCTGTCGAGCTTTCCGAGTGAAGCCTTAAGATCATCATCAAGTGGCAGTATCGACCTTGGATTAATCTCACCGATTCCCGACTTCTTCTCAAGGAAGAGCCAGTCATGCTCAGACCAGTTATCCTTATGATAATCAGCCTCGGCAGTGTGCCTTGCTTTCCTGGTAAGTCTCTCCACGGCAAGAAAACGGTTCTCAACATTCAGAACCCCTCCGGCACATCCCTCATCACATGCCCGCAATTCAAGGAAATCAAGGTTACTCACCTCGTCATCTTCTATCTTTTCGAGTATATCAATGGCATTCTGAATCCCGTCCACGGCAAGCACTCTTCCTGTCTGGTGTACCGATTCACCCCTGGTGAGACTCCAGAGAAGCTCCTCAGGCTTAAGCATTCTGTTCTTCTTCTGCCTTACCTCTTCCATAGTCTTTAACTCCGGATACATCTTATTATAAAGGCTGTTCAGGTTGATAACCCCGTCTACATATGAGAGATCCTCACCCACCGGACTCTTAACAGCGGCTATCTTTGCAGCGCAGGGAGTGACATAGAAGATACCAACCTCCTCATCGGCCCACCCTACCTTTCTCAACTGCTCCCTTACCATAATGGCCGTAAGGTCAACCGGAGGCTTTACCTTTGAGATATTACCTGTAAGAGAAGGGAAACGCACCTGAATCAGCCTCACTATTGCAGGACAGAACGACGAGATAAGCGGTCGCGGCTGGCTGTCGCTGTCGATAATGGACTTGAACCTTTTTATTATTGCGGGTATTGACCTCTCAGACTCGTATATGTGAGTAAAACCTATATTCTTCAATGATTCGGTAATCTTCTGATGCGAGTGACGCTTTGAGAACTGACCGTAAAGTACCGCAGGTATTATTGCTATTCTGATTCTGTATTCAAATATCCTGTTGAAATCATCACCGGCAACAGTTATGGCATTTACAGGACAAGCCCTCATGCACTCTCCGCAATCGACACATCTTTTACCGAAAAGGGTGGCTTTACCGCCGATAACCCTTAAGGCCTGTGTAGGACAAACCCTCATGCAATGGACACAACCAATGCATTTGTCCCTCTCAATCCTCAGTGCGTGATAGAATTCGCTGTGTGCCATCTTTATATAAATACCTCAAATTCGACCTTTGTTCCAACACCAACCTCACTGGTTATCTCAAGCCTGTCAGTATTCTTCTTGATATTTGGCAAACCCATACCGGCACCGAAGCCCATCTCCCTCACGGCCTGTGATGCAGTGGTCCATCCCGGTTGCATTGCCTTGTCTATCTCAGGTATTCCCGGCCCTTCATCCTCAAGAATACACTTTATGCCGCTCGTCTCTATCTCCACCCTTATAACGCCACGCCATGCATGGGCAACTATGTTGACCTCAGCCTCATAAAGTGCAACAACAATCCTCTTTATAAGTTCCGGGGATATGCTCAGCTGCTTCAGAACCTTCTTCACCTCACTCGACGATTGACCGGCATTTGCAAAATTCCCCCCCTCTACGCTGAATGTCATATCCATATCAGAAAACCGGTTTTAGTCCTGCAGAATTGAGGGCACCGCACACCCTGAACATAGACCAATCTGTCTCAATAATTACTATGCCCTGCTCTGACGCAAGCCTCTTCATCTCTTCAGTAGCCTTCTTGCCTCTCACAAGTACTATCCCGAATATATCAGCCATCTCAGCCGTACGTATTGTCTGAAGGTTTGCCAGACCGGTAATCAGCAACAGATTATGAACATCTGTGGTAAGCACATCACTCATCAGGTCTGATGCAAATGCATAATCAACCTCTATTCCGGTATTCAGGGGAGAGGTAATCACAATGCCTCCTGAAATCTTTGCTACCTCGCTTATCCTCATGTTATGACCGTAAGTTTCAAAATATAAGACTCTGCTAATTTATGATATTACCCCGACCTTATCTATGAGAAACCGCATAAAAAGGATTTGCTGACCTATATACCCTATAGCCTGGTAAGGTCAACAAGTCCCTGCCTGTCGATAATCGTCACATCCTTGCCTCCGGCCACTATAATTCCCTCCTCTTCCATCTCCTTCAGCGCCCTTGACAGAGAAGGCCTTGCCACCCCGAAGAAATCTGCCAGTTCCTGCTGCGACCGTCCAAACCTGATACTCTTCAGGTTCTGACCCGCCTTCTCAAGTATATAATTGGCAAGTTTTCCCTTAATCGTCTTGAATGTAATAAACCTTAACTTATCAGAAAGAAACTGAGACCGGTTTGAAATTGTATCAAGATAATTTGTAAGCAACCGCTCATCGCTTCTGAGCATCCTCACGAAGTCATGCTTGTCGATTGTAAGTATCTCAGCCTCGGTAACCGCAGTCACATTAACCGGGTACCTGTTGCTGGAACCGAAAAGAAAGGCAGGTGCCAGTGCCCGCGGCGCACCTATATCCTCAATCTTCAGTG
>CAYUOS010000050.1:0-20580 GCA_964446435.1 uncultured Rikenellaceae bacterium
GGGGAGAGTCTGAGCAGATTTCTCTCTCCCGGTGCACTTGGCGTACCTGATGAAGATAATCTTGATCCTGAGTGGCGATTTCATAAGTATTTGTCATACAAGGATTTTCCATCGAGATATGGCGCGATAAAGGATTTCAGTGACTTTGTGATGAAGGCACAAATGGTAAATTACGAACAATACAGATCATTGCAGGAGGGCCAGAACGCCCGCATGTGGGAGTGGTACACCGGAATGCTGGTATGGAAGAACCAGAATCCAGTGCCATCACTCAAAGGTCAGTTCTATGATGTCTGGCTGCAGCAGAATGCTGCTTTCTACGGATACAGGAATGCTGCCAATCCCTTTCATGTTCAGATAAATCTCGACGACACAACACTTTGCGTAGTAAATGCATCACCGCGAGAGAGGAGAGATACCCGGGTGAGCTATACCCTCTTTGACCTTACAGGCAAAAAGACAGCCTCGTTTGACACGGTTATGAACGCACCTCCAAACAGCGTGATTCGTCTGGGCAAGATACCTGTTCCAAAGGAGAAGGGGAAGGTAATATTTGCCAGGCTTTCAATGCATAACAAGACCTCACTGCTGCCTCTCGATGAAAATTTCTACTGGCTGGCTTCATCAGGGTCAGATTACTCTGCTATGGAGGAAATACCACAAACAGAGCTGGTTGTTGAGGTCCATCGTGCCTCAAACAACTCATTTGACCTCACCGTCACAAATGAGAGGAAAGCCCCGGCTGTATTTGTAAGACTCAGAATAACAGATCCATTAACCGGTGAGACTCTCTCTCCGGTAATTTATGAGGAAAACTACTTCACACTGATGCCGGGAGAGAAGAAGTTCATCAGGGCTGATGTCTCTTCTGTATCGCACCAGGTTTGGGACAAGCCGCTAACAATCTACTGGAGCGGATTTAATGTCCCCGAGAAATCAATGATGTTCTGAGACTTTTCAAATCATATACCGGGTCGGCAGGCTAGATTGCAACCGACCGGGAGCACTTCTGAAATCGTTAATCGTTAATCGTTAATCGTTAATCGTATATCATATATCATCAGCTTCTGAACTCTCCCATAATGGGGGCACGATTCAGGAGTTTTACAACCGTGCTGAAAATTAATGCCGTAATAAATGAGAACATGGCATAGACGAGCGCAGGTTTAATCATGTCATGGCTGTGCAGGATTGTATTACCCACAAGGAATGCAAGTGTGGTATTTTGCATCGACACCTCTATGCCAAGAGTAAATGAGGTTCGGTAACCCAATCCGGGCATCTTCCCGCTAAGGAATCCGTAGATGAAGCTAAGCAGGTTCATCAACAGCATTACCGGCAAAAGATTTTTGGCCTCGCGTATGGTTATCCCCGAACCACCTTCCTGTTCTCCGGCAAACACCATTACTGTCAGTACAATAGCAAACAATGCCGAGAAGATTATCTTGAGCGGGAACTCTACCTTCGATGCTATTTTGGGTTTCCATGATCTGAATGCCACTCCGGCGGCTGCAGGAAGGATCGTAACAGCGAATATTTTAATTACTGTATCGAGAACCGGGAGGTGGATCTCAGAGGTAACGCCGTAAAACGCGAGCAACCCCAGGTTCACTATCAGCGGGATGGTGATGAGTGTAATAAAACTGTTGATGGTCGTAAGCGAGATTGATAATGCTACATTACCCCTGAACAGCCATGTCAGGAAACCTGATGTGGTTCCTCCGGGACAGGCTGCAAGGATTATTATCCCCACCTGGTATGCAGGCGGGAAGCCGGAAAGGTGTGCGATTATAAATGCCAATAGCGGCAGCCCGATCATCTGGGCCGAGAGGCCTATAACCATCGCTTTCGGGTATGTAAAGGCATTTTTGAAGTTCGTGGCAGGAACAGACAGCCCGATGCCGAACATGATGAAGGCCAGCACTACGCTGATAAGGAGGTCGATGTTAAGAGACATAATATGAGCGCCTGATCTTTTAAATTCTGGTTACCCTCACTGCTGAGAGCTTAAAGGGAGCAATCTTGCTGTATGGATCGAGCTCATCGCGTGTAAGCCTGTTAACCTGTGACTCGGTAAAATGCCATGGCATAAACACCTCACCTTCAAGTACCTCCTCTGATATTCTGGCGGTCGTTTCAATTACTCCTCTACGTGATTCGAGCCTCACCCTACAGCCCTCTGTGATGCCCTCGCGGGCGGCGTCGTTGGGATGCATCAGGGCAAAAGCCTCATCGACGAAGTCTCGTAATGCCTTGGTTCGCCTGGTCATTGTGGCAGTATGGTAGTGATAAAGCAGCCTTCCGCTGTTGAGCATAAGAGGATACTCACCATCGACCTTCTCATTCTGTGGGGTGTACTCAACGGGGAACAGCTTGCCACGCCCTGTCTGGGTGTTAAAGGTGTCGAGGTAGAGTGTCGGTGTGCCGGGATGGTCGGGGGAGGGGCAGGGCCATTGTATGCTTCCCTGTTCGAGCCTTTCGAAGTTGATGCCTCCCATAATTGGTGTTACCTTAGCCAGTTCGGCAAAGATGTCTGCCTCATCGCGGTAGTCGGGCATCGGCTTGCCCATTCTCTTTGCCAGCTCATGTATTATCTTCCAGTCTACCCTGGCCTCACCCGGACACTCAACGGCTTTCCTGACACGCAGAACCCTTCGGTCGCTGTTGACGAATGTACCCTCCTTCTCGGCCCATGATGATGCAGGCAGCACGACATCGGCGAAAGGTGTCGTTTCGGTATGGAAAATGTCCTGTACCACCACAAACTCCATCCTCTCCAGAGCTTCTTCGGTGTGATTCAGGTTGGGATCGCTTATCATCGGGTTCTCGCCCATAATATACATCGCCTTGATACGGCCATCGTATGCTGCCTGCATAATCTCAATGGTAGTAAGGCCAGGCCGGGCTGATAGTGATTCATACGGAACGCCCCAGACACCTGCCACTTTCCTGCGGTTGTCATCGTTAAGCACAGGAATATAGCCCGGATAGTTTGCCGGTGAGCAACCCACGTCTGTGGCTCCCTGCACGTTGTTCTGCCCGCGGGGTGGATTTATTCCGCACCTTTCGCGTCCTACCTGGCCGGTAATCAGCATCATGTTTATCAGGCAGAATACATTGTGCGTGCCTGTCACCTGCTGGCTGAGTCCCATGCCTGTGGCTATCATTGATGTTGGTGATGTAGCATAGAGCCTTGCCGCCAGTTCAAGCTTATCTTCAGGAACCAGGGTTATTGCCGCCACTTCAGCAGGTGTATAGTTACTTACAAGATCTTCGAGCTGTGAAAAGGCTTCCATTCCTCCCTCAACTCTCTCAGCAATGAATTTCCGGTTAATCCATCCGTTCTTAATTATTATATGACACAGCCCGTTAAGAAGGGCAACATCGGTTCCAAGTTTCGGTTGCAACCAGACTGTGGCGTACCTGACAAGAGGTGTCCATTTAGGGTCTACGACAATTATTTTCTGTCCTTTTGCTGCCCCCCTTTTTACGTATGTGGCTGTAATAGGGTGGGTATCAATTATATTATTGCCCGTGACGAACAAGCAGTCGACCGTTTCGAAGTCCTCGATGGGATTGCTGCCTGCACCATCGCCAATGGCCTTCAGCATCGCTGTTACCGTTGAGGCGTGACACAAGCGGGTGCAGTAGTCAATGTTATTGGTGCCGAAGACTGTCCTGATGAATTTCTGGAATAGGTAATTATCCTCGTTTGTACACTTTGCCGAGGCATAACCCGCAAGTGAATCGGGGCCGTATTTGTCTCTGATTGCTGTGAACTTTTCGGCGATAAGGTTGAGGGCTTCATCCCATGATGCCTCTTCAAACTTTCCATTGCGTTTTATCAATGGTTTTGTAAGCCTGTCGTGGCTGTGAACGAATTCATACCCAAAGCGGCCCTTAACACACAGCCTTCCGTCATTGGGTGATACACCCTCAACACCGTTACTCCTTACAATCTTCCCATCCTGAACCAGCAACTCTATCTGGCATCCGACTCCACAGTATGGACATGTTGTAATGACACTCTTCTGAATTCTGTCAAGGTCAATGACATCGCGGAAGGGCTTTTCTACTATCGCCCCTGTAGGGCATAACTGGATGCATTCGCCGCATCCGTCGCACTCACTTTCGCCCCAGACCCCGGTTCCCGCAATAATGAATGACTTAATACCTCTTTCAGTAAATGAGAGTACATTCTTGCCCTGTACCTCATCGCAGGCCTTGATGCACCTGAAGCACTTAATGCATTTTGCCGGATCGTAGGTGAGTACCGGTGAGGTCTCCTCCTTTTCGAACGAAAGCGTCTTCCACACTGACGGAAAATACCGGTTTTCAGGCTTGTCGAGGCCGTACCGCAGTATCAGCTCACGCATCTCATCGGGATAGGTGCCGTCGTATGTGTCGTTATGCTCGTAAAGAAGGTAGTTGAGCAGCAGCCTGCGGGTGTTCTCAATCTCGTCATCGAATGCTGTAACCTTCATGCCTTCTGTGACCTTAACTGTACAGCTGGTAACCAGTCCCCGCATACCCTCAATCTTTACAAGGCATAGTCTGCAGGCACCCGTAGGTGTCAGCTTACGGTGATAGCAGAGGCCCGGAACTGCAAAGCCATTGCTGCGGGCAACCTCGAGAAGATTTGCGCCGGCAGGTGCCTTTATGGGTTTGTTGTCTATTGTAATTGTGACCATGGTAACTTTCTCGTTCATTCTTTACTCTGTGGCAATTGCTATTGTGAAATGCCTGTGCAGCGACTCAATCGGAAGCACTGGTGACTGGCCAAGCGGACAGAGAGAACTCTTAGCCATCTCACGGGAGTGGTGGAGCATATTGTATAAAATTGCGGTGCGCTCTTCGGCCCCGGCAGTGACAAGCAACAGCGACTGCTCATGGAGGTACGAGGTGCCTATCCTGCAAGGCACACACTTGCCGCAGCTCTCATGCCTGAAAAACTTAAGGATATTCTGAATGAAGGGAATAAGTTTCCTGTTGCTGCCAACGACAATTATTGCACCTGATCCTAGCGTAGCTCCCTTCTCCTTCAGCTCGTCATAACACATTACTGCATCGTCGCAGGATAAGGGAACGAATGTTCCGACGGCGCCTCCGAGGAGTACTGTCTTCCACGGTTTTCCGTCAGTGGTGCCTCCGGCGAGTTCGTCAATCAGCTGTTTCAGCGTGGCTCCTGCATTAACCTCATAGCAGCCTGGTTTTTTCACATCTCCGCTGATAGTGAATATCTTGGTGCCGGGAGTGGTTTTCGTTCCCATGCTGCTGAACCAGGCGGCTCCACGGTTGATGATCGATGGCAGGTTGGTCAGGGTCTCCACGTTGTTTACAAGCGTTGGTTCTCCCCAGAGGCCTTTCTCTGCCGGGAAGGGGGGCTTGATTCTTGGGTAGCCGCGCTTGCCTTCGATCGATTCAAGAAGGGTCAGCTCCTCGCCGCAGAGATATGAGCCTGCTCCCGGCCTGATCTCAAGGTCGAAGCTGAAACTGCTTCCAAGTATACCATTACCGAGGAGGTTTCTCTCCTTCGCCTGACCAATTGCTTTCTGTAGCAGGTCAATCGACCGGTAGTACTCCCCGCGTATATATATGAACCCCTTTGCAGCTCCTATTCCGTAGGCTGCTATAGCCATGCCCTCAACAAGCAGGTGGGGATCGTTTTCCATAATCTCCCTGTCCTTGAATGTTCCGGGCTCTCCTTCATCGGCATTGCATACCACATACTTGACTCCTGCGGTTGTCGCCCCGGCAGCTGCCTTCTTCTTTATTCCCGTCGGGAAGCCTGCGCCGCCTCTGCCCCTGAGACCTGAGGCTGCTATCTCTTCAACTACCTTTTCAGGCTCTTCCTTCAATGCCTTCGACAGGGCTTTGTATCCTCCGGCAGCGATGTAGTCGTCGATGCTGGCAGGATTAATATGCCCTGCGTTCTTCAGTATTATCCTGTTCTCCGATATCATCTCTGCTTATTATGGCTGTTCCTTATATCACTGATTATCCGGTCAATGCTGTCCGGAGTAAGATTTCCGTAGACTTCACGGTTAATCATCATAGCGGGTGCAACTTCGCAAATGCCCAGACACTCACTCTCCTCAATCGTGAAAAGATTGTCGTGGGTGGTCTCGCCTGCCTTTACTTCCAGCAGTGACTCCAGCGTGGCCAGCATCTCCTCCGAGCCCAGCAGGCTGCAAACAGGCGAATTGCAGATTCTGATTATATATCTGCCCCTTGGTTCCAGACTAAACATTGAATAATAACCTGCAACGCCGTAGACCCATGAGAGGTTGACGCTGAGGTGCCTGGCGGCTGCGCTGAGCGACTCGGCGGGTAGGTAGTTCTGCGGGTGGCTGTCCTGCAGGGCATGAAGAATGGGCAGCAGGTCGGATTTGTCGCGGCTGAAGCCGGCCACGATTTTTAAGGGATCCATGGCTTTGGTTTTTTAACTGCAAAAGATACTTATTTTTTTTTGCATGCGTTACCTCTGCCGCGTATGATAAATATGAGCGGGTCGGGGATTTGACAGGCAAAATCAGCTAAATTTGTGGTCAGACCGGATTAATGCATGACATGCATGCCGGAAATAAGATGACAGCAAAGAGATTCAGCAATGCTACTGCGATTGTTCTTGCGGGCGGTAAGAGTTCGCGGATGGAAGGTATTGACAAGAGTATGCTCGACATCAATGGGGTACCTTTGATACAGCTCATTTCAGCGCGGCTGCTGATGAGCTTCGGCGAGGTGATAATTGGTGCCTCTGACACAGCGAAATATGCTTTTCTCGGGTTGCGGGTGGTGCCCGATGATGAGACCGGTAAGGGGCCGCTGATGGGGATAAGCTCATGCCTGCACGCCTCGTCGAACGACCTTAACTTCGTAATGGCCTGCGATATACCTGAGGTAAATGAGGATTTCATTGCTGAGATGATGGATAGAGTCTCAGGAGCAGATATTGTAATGCCTGTGAGGGGAGGAGGGAGGTTTGAACCTCTTTATGCAGTCTACCGTAAGGGTGTGGCTGATAAGGCCGGGATACTGATTAAAGAAGGCAGACTTAAGATTTCAGACCTTTTTGACATGGTGAAGACGAAATATGTCAGATTCGGCGACCCGGAATGGTATCATAATCTTAACTACAGGGAGGATTACCTACGTTACAAAGAAAACCTCTAAAAACCACTGTGCTCTGTGCCCCGCGCCCTGCCGGTTTCCCAAACCCTTTGCCTCTTACCCTTTGCCTCTTACCTCAAACCACATTCCTCAAACCTCTTACCTCAATGACGCCTTTGTAAATATATGATCGGGTATCTGCTGGTTGAACTTAATCGATGTGATTCTGAACTCCGTTCCCTCTCCCTGTTTGAGCATATCCTTGTAGACTACCTTCATTGGGAACCACCGGCCTTCGATATTTGAAACCTCTGAAAGAGTTGTGCGTTTCAGTAACTGGCCACTGCGAGCGTATAGTTCCTCTTTGAGCGGAACATATCTTGAGGCATCAACCCACATTTTGCGTGAGTAATATGCCACATCGGGCACCCTCGCTGTTAATTCCAGTATCCATGTCCTGTTGCCGTCAATGACCTCCTCACCTGCAAGTTTTGCATCATACACCTCGGTTATCTTCCTGTCATCCATCATATCTTCGTACGATAGATCAGAGCCCATAACCGACTGTCGAAGCATATGGCCTGAAATCTGTATCACCCTGTCGGTAGAGGGTGAGTAAATCCAGAGCTGGTTTTCCAGCTTGAGCATTTTGGTACCCTGTTCGCGGGCAGGGGTGAGGTACTCAGTGAATGCCTGCTTGTCTCCCACCGCGTAGGTGCGTGAGGTTATCGTTCTGCTGGTTCTTACACCATGAATGGTCATCGAAGATTCGAATACTCGGTTGTCTGATGACATATTGTTTTCAACCCTCCTTAGTATGTCGCCTGCATTCTGTGCGAATACTCCGGTGACAATCAATATTGCTGCCAGTAAGTTTATTGTTCGTTTCATCTTTCTCTTTTTTATGCTTCCAGTTCCTTGAAGAGCGATGCTGTCTGCCTCTTATAAATCCCAACCCCCGACAGCATTGTGCCTATAACCGTCGATAGCAGTCCGGGTATGAATCCGATGTAGAAGTCAGGTGGTGTTATTCTTGCGCGTATCCGGTCGGGCATCATCATTGCCGCACCATCCATCATTCCTGATATATTGAACCCATACTTCTGCAGTAACGCAGCAAAAAACAGTCCGATGGCTGTGCCGATTACGGATCCGATGATGCCGATCATAATTGATTCGTAAATCATGGTACGGTAAATATGGCCCTTCTCCTCTCCAATTGCCAGTCGCAGACCCACCTCGCCATACCTCCGCAGTCCACCCAATAGCCCGGCGTTCCATAAAACCAGAGCCATCGCGAATATAAAAACCAGTGAGATATAGATTGACCATGATTCCGAGAGGGCAACATACTGACCCATAGTTCCCTGCTGGCTCAGGCTTCTTACCACCGGGGTGAAGTAGTCGCCGGCTCCGTCATAATTGGCATTGAATTCCTGTGCTACCCTTTTAGCCTCATCATTATTGTAGAAACCGTCGATGAAGAAGCCGAGAATCTCACCAGACGCATCCTCCATGTCAAGTGCTGTTCTGACATCATCGATATCAGCAATGATAAGACCCCTGTCGAGTGCATCGAGACCAGTCATTACGGTTCCCGAAACGATGAAATTGTGCATGGTAATGCTGCCGTACATTGTCGACCCCATAAGAGTAACCTGATCTCCCGGATCCACGCCAAGCTTCCGAGAAAAAGGTTCGCTCAGCAGTGCCTCTCCCGGTTTTGATGGCAGGGAGCCTCTTACCAGCGAATTCATGAGATTCAGCCTGCCTGGTTCGGGTGTCGCCGGTGTGAGCAGTTCAGCACCGATGCCGGCTGCCGGCCCCTGCGACCTTGTCTCCCCTGTTTCGTCGGGTGCATCTACCAGTCCCCCGAATTGTATGCGTGGCGACCATGTTATTTCGGGAAACCGGCTCCGCAGATCAGCTAAAAGCGATTCAACGCCTGTAAGAGCAAGATCGTTCGGAACCTGTTGCATCTCCTCTGCATAACCACTTGTCATTACCTTTACATGACCATAGGAGAAGCGTGCGCTGAGTTCGATAGTGTCACCCATGAACCCGGTTATATAGGCATGCATGAGAACCGTGAGCATTACCCCGATGGTTACAACCATGATTGGAAGCCTGCTACGGCTCTTATCCCTTATCAGTCCTTTTAAAAGAAACTCTATCATTGTATTTTTCCTCTTAAAGCATCGGTTGGATTCATTTTAGCTATACGCCTCGATGGCCAGTAGCTGACAATTGTTGTTGTGACCAACACAATAAGTGTTGTGCCTGTAACAAGTCCGACACTGTACGATGGATAGAGTGTCTGTGCGATTGCCATGCCGAATTCGCTTACATCAATGGGCATTGTCCATCCTGCTTTTGCCTGCCACAGAAGGAAAGGTAGTCCGTAGGCAGCGGCCAGCAATGCAGCCAGTACCGCATGCATCGCACCCTCAACCGTGAAAAGCCCGACTACCTGACCCCTGGTGTAACCAAGGGCTACGTAGGTGCCTATTTCTCTTTGTCTCCTGAAGATGGAGAGTACCTGGGTATCGAATATTGCCAGCATTGCCAGGAGCAGCAGGATAGCATACATCACGCTTGTGCCTGCTGATTTTACCTTTATCAGCTCATCTACCTGTTTTGTGAGTTCACCTTTTGTTTTAAGTACCCATCCGGCCACTTCGGCCCTTTGCTTTTCACTGTCGCGGAATGAGAAGATTGTTGCCTCGTTGTGCATTCCGGTCATCTCCCTCAGTTTCTCAAGCGGAATATATACATGGCCGGCATCAACAGCCGGAACTGCAACATTGAAAATGTCAACTATCAGCAACTCTGCAGCATCAAATGTGCCGTTGGCATCTCGCCACTGCATTATTACACGATCTCCCGGGCCCATCTTCAGGGTCTTGCTCATCAGGGTTCCGATTACAGCCGGAATCGCATCGCTCATTACCGTATCGAGTTTTTCGGTGGGTAGCTTGAAGAGAGTCTGCCGTGGATTGATTCCTCTGATTGTTACTGCCTGCAGCCTCCCCTGAGGGTATAGTGAACCCTGTACTATGAGTGTAGCTTCCATGTCACCCGCTTCGATCTCATTTATGAATTCAGCCGGTACCGGGGCATGACTGTCAGTAAAGGTAAATGGATCGTACTGATCGTACTTCTCGTGCCAGTACTGCCCCCCGGCTATTTCCCATTCGGTCATGTCGTGCCTTGCCTGAAGGTCCCATCCCGCAAGTACCCCCTTGATCCATATTATCACCACGAATGAGAATGAGAGGACAATGACGTTCAGCCATGTACGCAATCCGGCCCCAATCAGGTTCCGGTATGCAAGTTTGAATGCCAGTTTCATACCCTCAGTGTTTTAATTCTTGAGAATCTCTTCTTTTTCTATTCTTCCGTCGGCCAGGAATATCTTCCTGCGGAGGTAGCTTATCACCTTTTCGTCATGAGTTGCAAACAGGAATGTAGTCTTCAATTCCCTGTTAAGCTTCTCCATCGTCTTCAGAATGTTATGTGAATTAGCAGCGTCAAGGTTAGCGGTGGGCTCATCAGCCAGCACCAGAGAGGGCCTTTTTACCATTGCCCTGGCTATTGCGACCCTTTGCGATTCACCTCCCGAAAGCTGTGGAGGCTTCGATCTTATCTTTTCTGTTAGACCTACCCACTCAAGTGCATCCATGACCATTTTTCTGCGTTCTTCAGCCGAATATTTCAGAAGCAGAAGAGGAAACTCAACGTTTTCAAATACCGTATGAACAGCCAGAAGATTGTAACTCTGAAATATAAACCCCAGGCACTCTCTTCTGAGCATGGCAGCCTCCCTTGTAGTGAGTCTGCTTACCCTGCGGCCCAGCACAGTAGCCTCACCCTCGGTAGGTACATCGAGTGAACCCACGATGTTGAGGATTGTGGTCTTGCCGGAACCGCTGGGACCTATAAGTCCTGCAAACTCACCCTCAGATACGGTAAGATCAATTCCATTCAAAGCGGTAAATTCCCCCTTGCCGATCGGAAACCTCTTTATGAGTTTATCAATCGCTATAATCGGAGATTTTTCCATTACAGATACGTTTTGTTAGATTATAACAAATATAACTTTATTCCTGAAGTTTCAGGAACATAAGAAAACCTTTTGCGTCTTGATTTGTGCGATCGGGGAAGAGAAAGTCAGCAGGCTTCCCCGGATTGATTTGGGGCTATGCCCCGGTTATGAATCATCTTTTTCCCGATGATTTTTCGAGTTCCTCGAGCTTCTTTTCCATCTCTGCCCTCTTACTCTCTGATACAGTAGTGATGGTCTCGTTGCTGCCGAAGACTATGAAACCCTCACCTGTTCTGAGGTTCTCCCGCAGCTCTTCCATGTTTATCCGAAGTTCATCCCTTACCCTGTCCATCTCCTGGCGAAACTTCTCCCTGTCTTCTTCTGTCATAATCCGAAGCCTTTCGATTTCAGGGATAATTACCTCGCGTCTTACTCTCTCAGTCTCCACCCTTACTCTTTCCATCTCGGGTATTATCACATCGCGTCTTACTTTCTCAGTCTCCACTCTTACTCTTTCCATCTCCTGTCTAAGCCTCTCCCTGTCCTGTTCAGCGAGAATCCGATGCCTTTCAATCTCAGGGATAATCACATCGCGTCGCACCCTGTCAAGTTCCTGCATTGCCTTTTCAATCTCCTCCGATACAGCCTTAAGATCCTTTTTGATCTTTTCTGCATCTGCATCAGCCTCTCTGATAACCTTGTCATATTTGCTGAATTCTGACTGTGGTATCGGCTTGCCGTTAACAAGTATCTCTGTCAGGATTCCCGCACGGTATCGAAGCTCTACCTTTTTTTCAACTCCGTCCCCAGCATCCCTGAAAACAGTACGGTATGTGCGGTCGAAATTCTGCCTGACTGTATCCTGACTGCAGCTTGTCTCATATTCAGACTCGGAGGAACCGTCGGCTGATCTGGCTGTTTGAATCGGTGCCATCAACATGGTAACGGCAATCATTGTCAACAATAGATACCAGTTCTTTGCTTTTTGTGAATTCATCTTTTTCATGGCTTTGTTATGGGTTTAATCTTTTTGGCAGAGTATGGTAACTCTACCGGCTGTCCTTTGTTATTTGTTTTCGGGGTCAATAACAATACAAATTTCTGCAATCTCTTTCTAACCAAATGTTAAGGCTGCGTTAATAAGAGGTTAATGTTGTATCCGGTGTCCGGTGTCCGGTATCCGGATAGGTCCGTTTACCGTTTACCGGACACCGTTAACCGTTAACCGTTAATACGCATTTCTACCCATTCTGTAGTCAATAGGGTTGGTCAGTCGAAACAATTCCTATATTGCTTTCTCTAAACCAAACACATGACAACTCTCTTACTGGTTCTTTTCTATCTGCTGTTTCCGATCTTTATTCTGTATGTTTGTCATCGTATTCCATTTATCAACAAGGTTGGTGGTATCGTTATTGCCTACGTAGTAGGATTCATAATCGGGAATGCAGGTGTGTTGCCTCTTATTGAAGGACACGACGGCACTCTTGAACTGTTGACCACCCTTACAGTACCTTTAGCAATTCCGTTGATGCTCTTCTCGATGGACATCAGGAAGTGGAAGCAGATGGCCGGGAAAACAATCCTGTCGATGTTATTCGCTCTTATTGCTGTCTCTGTGACTGTGTTTGCCGGATTCTTTATTTTCCGTAACCATGGCATCACAGCCCTTCATCATGTTGCAGGAATGATGATAGGGTTGTATACCGGAAGCACTCCCAATCTGGCGTCTATTCAACTTGCACTGGGTGCCGATGAGGCAAACTATATGATAATAGTGACATACGACCTGGTTATCGGGGCATTTCATCTGTTGTTTGTAATGACCATTGCCAGGAAGTTCTTTGGACTGATACTTCCTAAGTATAAATATATTGACCCGGGTGCTGCCTCAGAGGTTAATGCCTTAAATGACGAACCCTATTGGGGATTGCACAGGAAGGAGGAGAGACTTCCATTAATGAAGGCTTTCGGGGCATCGGTATTGATTTTCGGTGTCGGAGGTGCTGCCTCACTCGTCGTTCCCGAATCATCCCAGCTTGCCGTGGTGATACTCATAATTACTACCCTTGGGATTCTTGCCTCACTGATTCCGGCGATACACAGGATAAAGAAATCATTTGAGCTCGGAATGTACCTGATTATGATATTTTGCATGGTAATTGCCTCACGGGCTGATCTCTGGAACATCGAGTTCAAGGTATTAATACTGGCATCATACGTTGCTCTTGTCGTCTTTGGTTCGATGCTTATACAGGCCCTTCTTTCCTGGATATTCAGGATCGACACCGATACCTTTATTATTACATCAACCGCCCTTATCTGCAATCCGGCAATCGTGCCGGTAGTAGCCGGCGCCTTGAGAAACCGCGAAATTATCTTCCCGGGATTGTCGGTAGGCATCATCGGCCTTGCAGCCGGAAACTACCTAGGCATTCTCGTAGCATGGATACTGGAAAAAATATAAACGGTTAACGGTTAACGGTTAACGGTAATCGTAATAGTATAATATATAGTCTATTACGCCTACTACGCCATTTACGCCCTTCTATGCCATTTATAGCACCATCGCCAGGTCGAACATCACCGGTCTGCTATCCTCCCGTAGTTTTGGGTAAATGCCTGTATCCTTCGCAAACATGTACAACTCGCTCTTTACCGATACTCCGGTGAACTTTTTCATGTACATAAACATAGGATCTTTCTCCTGGGCATAGAACATAATCAGGGTATATTTGCCGCCCCTGTTTACGTTATTTACATGCCTGAAAAGTGTGTCAAGGGCTTCGGGGCAACCATCATGGGCGTATAGTACCAGTGAGAGTTGCCTGAGAGGTTCGTTTAGTCTTATATGCCGGGGTGTTTTCATAAAAAGGGATAAAAACCGGAGTATTCGGGTAACCATCCTTATACTGAAAGTAAGTTTGAGTACCTGGTAGCTTTTGTAATTGTGTTCATCCCAGACAGCCGTAATTGCTTTAATCTTACCATTTTCCCTGGCCACCAGGAAATTATCAAGTGAGAGTCCTTCAATATTTTCAATACAGTTTCTGAAAGACTGTTCGGTAATTATCGGTGCCAGCTTGAAACCCGAAGCATATTTCTGATAGAGTTCAATTATATCAGGTATATCTGCAACCACTGGATTACTGATCTCGAACCTCTTGTTGAGTTTCATCCTTATCAGCGGCAGTATATTGAAAATTCTATTTATACCCAGAAAGCATGACTCCGGGATGCCACCTTTACCTGTGGTAAACACAAGTGAATTTTTGTTATCCTTCAGGAAGTTGGCAATTATCATATCGGCATCTGAATCCCTGATATACTCAATCGCACTCTTGACCAGTCTGTAGGCCGTCATTCCCTTCCTGTACTCCCCGGCTACCCTCAGATCGAGCATATAGCCTGTTTTACACTCCCTTTCAGCCACCCTTAGCCGGAAGTGCAGAACCCCTACAAGGCCGGCAATCTCCTCTTCGCTGCATACCACGTAATGCCATGCTTCAGGGTCAATTATTCTGTGAAGTGTGTTATACCGTGGAGTACGGTTAATAAACATTGTAATCATTCCCTCCTGCAGGCATCTGCGGGAAAGATCGGTAATCCGGTCGTTATCGTCTTCAGTTGCGGGACGAACAATTAGTGCACCCATAAGTATTGTACTTTTACCGGATAAAGATATCATTACTCACAAGAATAGTCAAAGCAAACTGAACGGATAGTATTCGATTTACTTAAAGGCCTTTCTTGTCATAACGGAAAATTCCTGATCTGGTCCGACGGAACATCTACTGAAGGTAAAAAGTACTAAATATGATTGATTAGGATTTATTCAACGTAGAAGAGGGTTTGAATTTTTTTTCTTACCTTGGGATGATTCTGCATGCCCAGGAAAATATAATTATGCATCAGTTCCTTAAACCTCAATCAGGGGAGTTCATTGTGAAAAAGCTTGATCGAACAGTCAGTCATATATTTCAATATGTGATTCTATTTGCGGAAATAAAATACCCCCGTATTGTAGGACGAGGGCGGCCTGAATGTTTTCACAACGGAATAATCCTTATTGTGAATTGCTTCAAATTGTACTACAAATGTAAAATATAATACTCAAAGAACCAACGCCAATGAAAAAAATTCTCGGACTTGATCTTGGCTCTGCTTCCATTGGATGGGCTTTAATATCCGAAGAGGATACTTCAGATAACAGTAGAATTAAGACCGCCATTCTTGGAATGGGCAGCAGAATAGTACCCTACGATGGCACAGAAGGTAAAGATTTTGAAACAGGAACCGGAGAGAGCAGGAATGCCCTGAGGACCAGGGCAAGGACTGCAAGGAAAGGATATGACCGGTACCAGTTGAGGAGAAAACTCCTGGTTGATGTTTTATGTAACAAAGGTATGATGCCTGGGGATCGTGAAAGGCAACTTGACAAGATGACACTTTGGGGGTTGAGGAGCAAGGCGGTAACCGAGAAGATAAGTCCGAACGAACTCGGAAGAATACTTCTTTGGCTAAATCAGAAAAGAGGGTATAAAAGCAGCCGGAGTGAAGCCAATCTAGACAAAAAAGATACAGAATATGTAGCAGAGGCAAAAAGCCGGCACATGAGATTGAAGGATGAAGGTCTGACTATAGGACAATACTTCTACAACCAGATTAAGGAGAACCAGTTCTTCAGAGTGAAGGAAAATGTATTCCCAAGAGAAGCTTATATTGAGGAATTTGAGGCAATATGTTCAAGACAAAGCCAGTTTCATGAGACTCTAACTCCTGAACTGATACAAAGACTTAGGGATGAGATCATTTACTATCAACGTCCGTTGAAATCGCAGAAGGGGCTTGTTTCGGTTTGTGAGTTCGAAGGATATAAAGTTAAAAAGACCCTTGACGGAATACTAAAGGAATATTTTGTCGGGCCAAAAGTTGCTCACAGAAGTTGTCCCTTATTTGAGGTTGCAAGGATATGGGAGAATATAAATAATCTTAGAATTTCCAAAGCATCAGGAGAAGAGATTATTTTAACGCTGGAAGAAAAGGGCAGGATATATGATCACCTTGATAATAACGAAAGATTAACCAAGTCTGACCTGTTGAAGATTCTGGGTTTAAAGAAAGATGACTGTTACTTTAATAAGCAGATAGAGAAGGGCCTATCGGGCAATAGAACTAAAAGTCAGATAATGAGAGCGCTGGGTTCCGGTGTTGATTACAGTCATCTTTTAAGACTGGAATTAGCAGTAGTGGAGAAAGATAAATTGGGGTATCTGTATGACAGAAAAACCGGGGAGGTTCTTAATGAGAAAACAGTTAGGGTTGTTGATTCCTATGTAGAGAAGGAACCCTTATATCAGTTATGGCACACTATCTACTCGCTTAATGATCAGGATGAATGTCGCCGGGCGATTCAGAGAAGGTTCAGTGTCGACGAAATTACTGCCGGGAAGCTTGCCGGGATAGACTTTTCCAGTCTCGCCTTTGGCAATAAATCCGTCAAGGCCATCAGAAAGATATTACCCTACCTGATGGACGGAGATAGCTACAGCGATGCGATGAGTTACGCCGGGTTCAATCATTCTCAGTCTCTGACAAAGGATGAGATCGTATCTAGGGAGGTCCGCGATTTCCTGGAGATTATTCCAAAGAACACTCTGCGACAGCCAGTGGTTGAGAAGATACTTAATCAGATGGTTAATGTTGTTAATGCCATAATTGAAAAGTATGGGAAACCAGACGAGATACGTGTTGAGCTCGCCAGAGAATTGAAACAAAGCAAAGAGGAGCGTAATCGTACAGAAAGAGAAATAAACCAGAGAGAAAAGGAAAATAAGGAGTACGCAGTTAGGCTTGCCGAGTATGGCTTAAGAGCTACACGTACAAACCTTATAAAATGGAGGCTCTATCAGGAAATCAGTAAAGAGGATAAAAAACTGAATGCCATCTGTATCTATTGCGGGCAACCTATATCTCTGACAGAAGCAATTAGGGGTACTGAGGTTGATGTGGAGCATATTATTCCAAAGTCAAGGTTGTTTGATGACTCGCAGAGCAATAAGACACTTTCTCATAGGAGATGCAATTCACAAAAGGGAGACAGAACGGCATTTGATTACATGAAAAGCAAGTCCGATTACGAGTTCAACTCCTATCTAGACAGGGTCAATATGCTCTACTCCAACAATATTATAAGCAGGTCTAAGCGTAACAAGTTCCTGACGAGTCAAGATAAGATTCCAAATGACTTTATTGACCGGCAACTGAGGGAAAGCCAGTTTATTTCAAGAAAAGCCAGGGAGTTGCTCTTTTCAGTTTGCCGTAATGTATGGTGTACAAGTGGTAAGGTTACAGCTGAGCTAAGACATATCTGGGGATGGGACGATGTACTCATGAACCTGCAGTTACCAAAATACCGGGAGCAGGGACTTACCGAGATAGTTGAACAATCAAAGGGCAGGAACGGGTACACGGCAGCAAAGGAGAAGATAGTAGATTGGTCAAAGAGGGACGATCACCGGCATCATGCCATCGATGCGCTGGTAATAGCATGTACTCGGCAGGGATTCATTCAGAGGTTTAATACCCTGAATTCTGCCAAAACACGTGAAGATATGTTCAGGAGTGTTGAAGAGATGTCAGGTGAACAGAAGGATAGGCTATCATTACTTGAAAAATACATTCTTTCCATGAAGCCTCTGAACACTGCTGAGGTGGAGCATGCAGCCGCAAAAGTTTTGATTTCATTCAAGCAGGGAAAGAGGGTTGCCGTAACCGGAACAAGGAGGGTTGGGAGGCCCGGAAGAAAACGCACTGCACAGAAAGGCATTCTGGTACCGCGCGGTCCACTAAGTGAGGAGAGCGTGTATGGAAAAATCCGTACTCTGGAAGAAAGAAAGCCCTTGAAATACATTTTCGAAAATCCTCCCCTGATATTCAAAACATATATCAGGGAACTCGTGGAGGAGAGGCTTGCCCAACATAATGGAGATGTAAGAAAATCATTGGCATCACTCAGAAAGGAACCTATTATTATTAATTCCGCCTCCAATACTCCACTTGAATATGCGACTTGCTTTGGAGAGGAGTATGTGATAAGGTATAAGGTAGATACCAATTTCACCAAAACCGACAAAGTAATTGACAGGAAAGTCAGAGAAATACTTTCCAGACGTCTTGAGAAATTCGGAGGTAAACCCAGAGAGGCTTTCAAAGACATTAAGAAGGAAGATGGTAACGTTATTAAATGGTATGAGGACGAAGGTCTCGAGCGGCCTGTCAGAACGGTCAGGTGCTATACCGGCCTGTCGGCAGTCGTTCCTGTTAGAAAGGATGAGAGTGGCCGTGAAACCGGTTTCGTCAAGCCAGGAAATAACCATCATGTCGCAATCTACCGGGATGCAGATGGTAACAGAACAGAGCAAGTTTGCACCTTCTGGCATGCCGTTGAACGCAAAAAGTATGGCTTTCCTGTAATCATAAAAGAGACCGATAAGGTCTGGGACAGGGTACAGGAATTATCTGAAGGTTCAATACCCGAAAGTTTCCTTGGGCAATTGCCGCAACCCGGCCTTGTGCTGGAATTAAGCATGCAGCAGAATGAGATGTTTATTCTGGGAATGAGTCTGGAAGAGCTCAACCTATTCAATAGTGAGTATAGTTCTGGACTGATCAGCGATAAACTTTTTCGCGTTCAAAAATTGGGTTCAAACGATTATTGGTTCCGACATCATCTTGAAACCCAGATTATTGATGATAATACCTCAAAGTTGACCAGAAGATTTCACAGGGTACAAAGTATAAAGGCTCTTTTGGCTTTGATCCCAGTTAAAGTAAGGTTAGACTGCCTCGGAAATATTGTTTATAAAGAAACTCCCATCGCAATCAGTTTATCAATCTGAAATGATCAAGCGTACATTCTGTTTTGAGACCCCGTGTGAGTTAAGGAAGAAGAATAATCAGCTTCTGATAACATATCCTGCTGATCAGAACAGGGAGGATAAATCTGTACCTATCGAGGATGCCGGAATAGTTATTCTGGAGAACCCACATATTACAATCAGCAATGCACTTCTTATGGAGCTAAGTGAGAACAATACAGCCGTAATAATATGTAACAGTTCTCATCTGCCTTATGGCCTTATGCTGCCAATGTTCAGTCATCATGCATTTACGGAGAAACTGAGGTCACAGATTGAGGCTTCCCAGCCGCTTAACAAGAATCTGTGGCAACAGACCGTTATCGCAAAGATTGCAAATCAGGCTGCACTTCTGAAAAAATCGGGTGCAGATGTTAAGAAGCTGGAATTCCTGTCAGGCGAGGTGCGGAGTGGTGATACTACCAATGTCGAGGGACGGGCTGCTGCCTTTTACTGGGATAAATTATACTCAGGTAGTTCATTTCTCAGGCACCGGTTCGGTGAACCCCCGAATAATCTCCTTAATTACGGTTACGCAATTTTAAGAGCAGTGGTCGCGAGGTCTCTTGTCGGATCGGGTCTGTTTCCGTCAGTGGGTATTCACCACCGTAATAAATACAATCCCTACTGTCTGGCCGACGATATTATGGAGCCGTTCAGACCCTATGTCGACGAACTCGTGCTTGAAATTACATCAGAAAATGATGAAATTGAAGAATTGACACCTGCACTAAAGAGGGAGCTTCTTAAGATTCCAGTAATCGATATAGAGATTGAAGGTAAATCGAGCCCTTTGATGGTTGGGGTTCAGCGGACAACTGCCTCCCTGGCGGCATGCTTTGAAGGGACTTCAAGAAAGATTCTATACCCGGAGTTGCGCTGATCTGATGAGAACTGCCGGAAACCGACTGAATGAGTACAGGATAATGTGGGTGTTTGTATTCTTTGACCTGCCAACCGAAACCAAAAAGGACAGGAGAAATTACGCCCTGTTCCGTAAGTCTCTTCAGAAAGACGGGTTTGCCATGTTGCAGTATTCAATATATGTTCGCCACTGCAACAGCCGCGAGAATGCAGAGGTTCATATAAAGCGTGTGAAATCATTTCTTGCCCCGAAAGGGGAGATAATAATCTTCACCCTCACCGATAAACAGTTTGGAATGATGGAGTTCTTCCGCAGCCGGTCACCGGCTTTAAGACCAGGTACACCCCAGCAACTTGAGATGTTCTGAGCCAGAATTAAAAAACCCCGGAAAGCAAAGTCTCCGGGGTTCTCTAACGAGCACAAATTTTTATTCTGTTTTTTGATATAACAAGCACATCTCCAACCAGATTGCTGGGGGTATGGTGTGCTCAGTATTTCAAAGATACAATCTGAAAGCAATTCACAACAGGTGAGACAGAATAATCCCAGGGTATTTAGGTGTGCTCAGTATTTCAAAGATACAATCTGAAAGCAATTCACAACTGTTTACCAGGATCTCCCGGAAACATGGAGGGTGTGCT
>CAYUOS010000051.1:0-20382 GCA_964446435.1 uncultured Rikenellaceae bacterium
TCTGCCAATAGTTGTCGATGGACCCGGGGCCGTGTTGCCAAAACACGGATATACATTCTCGAGTGGTCATAAGCTAAGGGTGAGGATACTGGATCCGGTCTTTCCGGGTGCGTTCGGAACCGGCGATGCTGAGGAGATGGCCCGCAATTTCAGGAAGCTTATATCAGATGAGCTTGAAAGGATGAGATCGGGAGGATGACTGGCAATGGACGGAATACCTGACAAGAAAATACTGCACCGTCTTGGGTACTATTCCAACCAGGAAGGAATAGCAATGAGGTATGTACGGGAGGATGAGAACTGGAACACACACCTATCAAACACGAGAAAGTTCATTGTAAGTGTGTTGAAAAAGGTAAATCCTGCCGTGGTCACCGTACTTGGCAGCGGATGGCTGCTCGATATACCGTTGAAGAGCATTATTGGTTCGGGTGCAAAAGTAAGGCTTGTCGATATTGTGCATCCTCCCGGAATTGTTAGGTCGCTTGCCGGAGAAGAGGCGGTGTCATTCGTGACGACTGACATTACCGGGGGACTTATATCACTTGCCTGGAGCATGGCGGAGTCGGGTACAAAACCTGGTGCAGATAAACTATTTGAGTATGTCACGGCCCTTGAATACAAGTTCGATACCGATCCGGGGCTGATTCTGTCGGTCAACCTGCTCAGCCAGCTGCATACACTTCCATTTGAGTACCTGGTAAAGAGAAAGATAGTGGGACAGGAAGTACATGACGCTTTTGCTGCCCTCATGCAGGAGAAGCACATTGCGTTCCTGAAAAAATATGAAGCGGTTCTGGTAACCGACATTGAGGAGATTGAGACCGACAGGTCGGGTGTGCCTCACCGAACGGCGATAACCCTTTGTAACCTGCCACAAGGGCACAGCCGCAAGGAATGGCTATGGGAGTTCGATACCGCAGGTTCTTACAGGCAGGGATTCACAACAGTGATGAAAGTGGCTGCAATTCATCTCCGATAGGAAGGAAGAGTCTCTGTAACAGCCATAAAATGGCGCAATTGTTCTTAACTGGCACCTCCATTGTTGAAAAATCGGTTTACCTGAGGGCCGGATATTAACTATATTTGCGCAAAATATTTTTGAATGTCGGTAATCTATACGGAAGAGAACATTAAAACCCTTGACTGGCGTGATCATATTCGACTGCGACCCGGTATGTATATCGGAAAGCTGGGCGATGGATCGGCACATGACGACGGGATATATGTTCTTATCAAGGAGGTGATGGATAACTCGGTCGACGAGTTTATGATGGGTTTTGGAAAGAAGATCGACATCAGCATTAATGATAGGGAGATCACTGTACGTGACTATGGCCGCGGAATACCACTCGGGAAGGTCCTCGATGCATCGGCCAAAATGAATACCGGAGCCAAATACGACTCGAAGGCCTTTAAGAAGTCAGTAGGTCTCAATGGTGTGGGCATCAAGGCTGTGAATGCCCTTTCAGGATCGTTCTCGGTAAGGTCAGTACGTGACGGCCAACTCAAGGAGATCATCTTCGAAAAAGGACAGGTCATTACAGACGAGCCAATCAAGCCAACAACTGAAGATAACGGGGTTGAAATAAAGTTCATCCCTGACGCTGAAATGTTTGGAAACTTCAGGTTCCTTGCCGAGTACATTGAGAACATGATCAGGAACTATGTCTACCTGAATGCCGGGCTGGTGATCAATTTCAACGGCACCAGGTATGTTTCAAAGAACGGATTGGTAGACCTGCTTACCGAAAACATGAGCCGCGAGGGTCTTTATCCTATTATCCATCTTAAGGGAGAGGATATTGAGGTTGCAATTACACACGGATACCAGTACGGAGAGGATTATTACAGCTTCGTAAACGGACAGAATACCACACAGGGAGGAACCCATCTGGCAGCATTCAAGGAGGCTATTGTCAAAACAATAAGGGATTTCTACAAGAAGGACTTCGATCCGTCAGATATCAGATCATCAATAATCGCCGCCCTTAGCATAAAGGTTGAAGAACCTGTTTTCGAATCACAGACCAAAACAAAGCTCGGCTCAAAGGATATGGCACCCGGGGGAGCATCTGTACGTAACTTTATTAATGACTTTTTACGTAAGCATCTCGATGACTACCTGCACAAGAATCCTGAAACAGCCAGAATAATACTGAGAAAGATACAGGAGTCAGAGAAGGAACGCAAGGCAATATCCTCAATACAGAAACTTGCCCGCGAGAGGGCTAAGAAGGTGAGCCTTCACAACAAGAAACTGCGTGATTGCCGCATTCACTACAATACCAGCGATGCGCGCAAGCTTGAGTCGACCCTTTTCATCACCGAGGGTGATTCAGCTTCGGGTTCTATCACAAAATCGAGAAATGTAGAGACACAGGCTGTGTTCAGCCTGCGGGGAAAGCCGCTGAATACATACGGTCTGACCAAAAAGATAGTCTACGAAAACGAGGAGTTTAACCTGCTGCAGGCGGCACTGAATATTGAGGATGGCATTGAGAATCTAAGGTACAACAACGTCGTGCTGGCAACAGATGCCGACATCGATGGAATGCATATCAGGCTGCTGATGCTTACATTCTTCCTGCAGTTCTTTCCCGACCTGGTAAGGAAGGGCCATGTCTACATCCTGCAAACACCCCTTTTCAGGGTCAGGAACAAGAAGGAGACAATCTACTGCTACTCGTCTGAGGAGAAAGAGGCTGCAATCAAAAAGCTGGGCCCGAATCCTGAGATAACCCGGTTCAAGGGACTGGGCGAGATATCTCCCGATGAGTTTGCCCATTTTATTGGCAAAGACATGAGGCTCGACCCTGTGAGAGTCAGGCGAAATGACTCAGTCGAACAGTTTCTTGAATTCTACATGGGAAAGAACACTCCTGAGCGTCAGGATTTTATTATAGGTAACCTCAGAATTGACGAGGAGTTTGCAGGCGATAAGGATCTCATTCCTGTGGTAACGGAGGAGGCGGTTTAGGGTATGGAAGAGATGGATTATGGATATGCTGAATCGGGTTTCGGAGATGAACCCAATCCCGACCAGGATACCGGCAGGCAATCGCAGCAAACTGCAGGCTCGGTCTCGGGCATGTATCAGGACTGGTTTCTTGACTATGCTTCCTATGTAATCCTTGAGAGGGCAGTACCAGACATACGTGACGGTCTGAAGCCCGTGCAGCGTCGAATACTCCACTCCATGAAGCGGATGGACGATGGTCGCTACAACAAGGTTGCCAATATAATAGGCCATACCATGCAGTTCCATCCCCACGGCGATGCTTCGATCGGGGATGCCCTGGTACAGCTTGGCCAGAAGGACCTGCTTGTTGACTCACAGGGCAACTGGGGTAATATTCTTACCGGTGACAGTTCTGCGGCGCCACGTTACATAGAGGCAAGGTTGTCGAAGTTTGCGATCGACGTACTATTCAATCCGAAGACCACCGAATGGAAGGCATCATATGACGGACGCAACCGTGAGCCGGTAACCCTGCCGGCAAAGTTCCCGCTGCTTCTCGCGATGGGAGTTGAAGGTATTGCAGTAGGACTTGCCTCAAAGATACTGCCACACAACTTCAACGAGCTTATCGATGCATCGGTTAACTACCTTCAGGGCAAGGAATTTCTTCTTTATCCCGACTTTCCCACAGGTGGATCAATTGATGTTGCAAAATATAATGACGGTCTGCGGGGCGGTGTGATAAAATCGAGGGCAAAGATCGAGAAGGTCGACAAGAAAGGATTGGTTATAACCGAGTTGCCATTTGGCAAGACAACAGGTTCACTTATCGACTCTATAATCAAGGCCAGCGAGAAGGGTAAAATCAAGATCAGGAAGATAGATGACAATACCTCTGGAAATGTCGAGATAATTGTATACCTGGTACCTGGCACCTCACCTGATAAAACCATCGATGCCCTTTATGCATTTACAGACTGTGAGGTTTCAATATCTCCAAACTCATGCGTTATTGCCGACGACAGGCCTGTTTTCATGGGAGTGTCAGACATACTGCGTTTCTCAACCGACCGCACGCTCTCACTGCTAAAGCAGGAACTCGAGATACGGCTGAGTGAGCTTCTTGAGGAGTGGCATTACTCATCGCTTGAGAAGATATTCATCGAGAAAAGGATTTACCGCGATATTGAAGAGTGTGAGACATGGGAGGCGGTGGTGACGGCAATCGATCAGGGCCTCGAACCCTACAAGAAAATGCTCAGACGCGAGGTAACCCGTGATGACATCGTGAAGCTCACCGAGATAAAAATCAAGCGCATCTCGAAATATGACTCAAAGAAGGCAGACGAGCATATTAAGGGTGTTGAGGCTGAGATCGAGGAGGTTAAGAATCATCTGGGCAATATAATCCCGTTCACCATCAACTATTTCAAACAGATAAAAAAGAAATACGGAGCCGGAAGGGAGAGAAAGACTGAAATCAGGAACTTCGATACTATACAGGCCACAAAGGTTGTTGCCAGCAATGCAAGGCTATACGTTAACCGCAAAGAGGGCTTTATTGGCACCGGTCTCAGAAAGGATGAGTTTGTATGCGAGTGTTCAGACATTGACGACATAATCGTATTCAGGCGTGATGGAACCTACCTTATTACCAAGGTGGCAGAGAAGGTCTTTGTGGGTAAGGACATTGAGTACCTTCAGGTATTCCTTAAGAATGATGACAGGACTATCTACAACATAATTTATCAAGACGGAAAGGATGGGGCTCTCCTTGCAAAGCGTTGTGCAATTACAGGCCTGACGCGCGACAAGGAGTATAACCTTACCAAGGGCCGGCCGGGAACAAGGATTCTATGGTTCACTGCAAACCCCAACGGGGAGGCCGAAGTTGTAAAAGTGCACCTGAAGCCAAAGCCACGCCTTAAGAAAACCCTTTTTGAATTTGACTTTGGCGAGCTTGCAATAAAGGGTCGTTCCTCCCTTGGTAACATCGTTACAAAGAATCATGCATTGAAGATAACCCTTAAAGAGAAGGGCCTGTCAACACTGGGGGGAAGGAAAATATGGTTTGACGATTCTGTCAGCCGGTTAAATGATGAGGGCCGCGGAAAGTTCCTGGGCGAGTTTGCCCCTGCAGACAGGATAGTTGTGGTGACCAGGAACGGATGGTTCAGAACCACCGGCTTTGATCTTTCCCAGCACTTTGAAGACAACATACTGCTGATTGAGAAACTCAGCCAGGGAAGGGTATTCAGTGCCATCTACTGGGAGCCGGAACAGGGGTTTTACTATGTCAAGAGATTCTCGTTCGAGGAGACAGAGAAGCTGCAGTGCTTCATTCATGAGAATCCCGATTCAAAGCTTGTAAGCCTTACCGAGGTTGAGTATCCAAGATTCGAGATCAGGTTTGGAGGTAAGCACCAGGCACGTGACACTGAGATAATAGAGGTGGCTGAGTTCATAGCTGTCAAGGGCTATAAGGCAAAGGGAAAGAGGCTTACCAACTACACCGTCGAGAATATAATGGAACTTGAGCCGGTGGTGCGGAAGGAATCACAGCCCCTTCCCCAGCCGGCCGAAGAGCCTGAAATGCCCGAACCGCTGTCTGAACCTGATATAATGGTAAAACCCGTAAAGGGTGATGATCCTGCACAGATGAAACTGGAACTGTGAGATGATAGTCTACCTGACAGGCTTCATGGGGAGTGGCAAGACCACCACCGGCAGAAAGATGGCAAGGCTTGCTGGTGCCAGGTTTGTCGATATTGATACCGAGATTGAGAAGGTGACCGGCAAAAGCATTTCCCGTATCTTCAGCGACGATGGGGAGGAACATTTCAGGAAAACCGAGTATGAGGTTCTGAGGAGCATCGATCTGTCAGTCAATATCATAATAGCCACAGGCGGAGGAACACCATGCCATGCCGATAATATGGATTATATGAACAGTACCGGTGTTACAGTATACCTCAGAATGACCCCCGCAGCCCTCGCATCAAGACTTGAAACCGCTATGGCCTCCAGACCACTGATAGCTGGACTGACGGGCGAGTCGTTGCTCAATTACATTAGTGGTAAGATTTCAGAACGCGAACCTTACTATCTAAGTTCCAAAATCGTTTTTGAAGGCCTCAACGCCGATGCCGAATCTTTGCTGGAAGAGATCCGCCTTGTCAGTCAAACCGGATTATAAAACTCCCAGGTTCTTAGGTTCTCAGGTTCTCAGGTTCTCAGATTTTCAGATTACACTTTTCCCTTATCCTCTGATTCCACTATCCCATATTCTCACATCTCCTTCCTGTATTCGGCAAGGTTGTCGATATGCAGATATCGGGTCAGGAGCTTTACCCCGATGTAGAATGGAAACGTGTCAATCAGCGCCGAAACCAGCTTGAAGACATAGTTGGAAATGATTAGGATTGAGAGGGCGTGGAATACTGTTTCTCCCGGTTCGATATAGATGGCTGTTTTATTGAAGAACCATGTGATAGAGACAACGGCCATAGAGTCTACCATCTGGCTTGTTATAGTCGAAGCGTTGTTCCTTAGCCAAAGGGCTTTTCCCTTTGTGATCTTCTTGAAGAAATGAAAAAGCTGTACGTCGATGAACTGGGCTGTCAGGTAGGCTATCATTGAGGCGGCCGTTGCTCCGAAGGTCCATTGCCTTATCTGAAAGAATGTTCTCTGCGGGTCTTCAAAGAGTGGCAGCCCGTCGGGTCCGAACTCAGGTCGCGGAGGCAGCGACCCACCAAGCCACATGATGAAAATAACCCACAGGTTCAGCAACAGGCCGGTCCATACAACAAGATTGGCCCTTTTCCTGCCGTAAAGTTCGCTTATGAAGTCGGTGCATAGAAAGGTGACAGGGTATGGCAGCACTCCGATGAAGACGATAAAGGGTATCCTCGATCCCAGGAAGGTGAATGAGAGGTCGATCTGGCGCGAGATGCCCAGTATATTCAGAATGGCCAGGGTTCCGAGAAAAAAACCCGAGAGCAGAATAAATACGACCTCCCGTCGTTTGATAATTTTCTTGTCGGTTATGTTTCCGTCATCAAACATTGACTAAAAGTAATAATAAATTATTATAATCCAAGATTGACGCAATATCTCAATAAAATAGGGACTCAGACGTTCATGTTTTCATTATTTTCCTAATTTTATCAGGAATTTACCCGTAGCCAGTAATGAGGAACAGGATACTGCATTTCTTTGGAGTAGAAGCCGGTGAAGAGCCGATGGTTTCGCTCCTTCTCTACCAGTCTGTCTTTCTCGGTTTGTTTTACGGTGCCTTTGACATCAGTGCCCACTCACTCTTTCTCGCAGTTTTCGATGAAACAATTATGGCAAGGGCATATGTCGTCTCGGGATTGGCAGGGATTGCGCTCACCTCCCTCTATTCTTTCCTGCAGACCCGTATGAGATTCAGCAACTTTGCCGTTGTAAATCTCGTGACGGTAACAGCCCTGACACTGATACTTTGGATGGTGCTGGTGTCAGTTCAGTCAAAGGCTGCAATATTCGCTCTTTTTGTAATGATGGGCCCGCTCAACATATTGGCACTTCTGGGTTTCTGGGGAACCACGGGCCGCCTCTTTACACTTCGTCAGGGAAAGAGACTCTTCGGGCTCGTCGATACCGGGATCATCGTCGGGGTAATAGTAAGTAGTTATGCAATTCCTGTCCTGCTGACAGTAGGGTTCAATACACACAATATAATACTGCTCAGCGCTGTTGCAATCCTCTTTGCCACCATCATGCAATTCGGACTTGGAAGGAAGCATGCCATAGGAGATACATCGGGTGTCAGAAAGGGTTCGGTAAAAACTGCACTGGCCCTCTTCAGGAAGGATTCCTATGTGCTTAACATGGGATTGTTTGTTTCATTGTCGGTGATGACGACCTTCTTCATTCAGTATTCGTTTATGGCCGTAACACGCGAGCAATTTCCTCTCGAAACCGACATGGCAAGGTTCCTTGGCCTCTTTATTGGAAGCATGATGATCTTTACACTCTTTCTGAAGACCTTCCTTTTTTCCTACCTTATAAAGACATACGGCCTTAAGATAATTCTGGTGCTGCCGCCACTGCTGATGATGATATTCACGGCTGCAGCAGCGGTTCTCGGGTCGGCTCTGGGATATACACCTGCATCAGCCGGGTTCATTCTATTCTTCCTTATCCTGGCACTCTCAAGACTCTTTTCGAAGGCATTACGGGATTCGGTTGAGACTCCTTCCTTCAAGGTAATCTATCAGACCCTGGCAGAGAAGGTTCGTTATGATGTTCAATCTATAGTTGACGGTACCGTAAATGAGATTGCAGCCCTTACATCAGGACTGGCACTCTCAGTGCTGGGCGTAATTGTGCTCGGGAAGCTTATCAGTTTTTCATGGGTACTGCTGATTATAACCGCCCTGTGGGCATTTTTCGGTTACAGGTTATATTTTGAATACAGAAAATCAATAATAAGGTCGCTTGATGACTCAGCAACCAAGGTAGCCGGAGCGGAGTCTCAAGGTGGACCGGTGACAGAGGCAGGTTTATTGTACTCGAGGTTTATACTGCGCACCCGCTACCCTGAACTGATTAAGCAGAAATTTGAATTGCTTGAGAGCGATTGGGGTGAGTCGGTATCAGCACGGCTGGTGTCAATTGCATTTGAGTCAAACGACCCTCTGCTTGCCGGGGCTGTCAGATGGGTCTCATCAAATGACAGATTCAGTAAGGAATTAAGAACCAGGGCTGATATGGTGCTTTCTGCAATGCAGAAAGCAGATTCAGTATATAAGGACCCGTTTCTTCATGGAGATTTGAGGGCCGAGGCTCTCGAACTGATCAGGGGAGCAAGGAACCCGCATCCGGCATTGCTGCTGAAGATGCTGAGAGACAGTTCGCCCGCTTCAAGAAGGATAGGTCTGATGTCGATTGCCAGGCATGATATACGGGACATGATACCCGAGGTTTGTGAGCTTCTTTCAAATAAGGATACGGTTCTGGATGCCATGGCGGTGCTTGACCAGTTCGGCTCAGACAGCTATAGTGAGCTTAACAGGTACTTCATGAGAAGCTCAGGGAACATACCAATAATGAAGACCCTGCTTACCCTTCTCGGAAGAAACTGCTATAACGAGTCTGAAAGACTTATTTACCAGATGCTTCGTTCAAATTCAAGGGTTATCAGGGGTCGGGCTGCTTCAATTCTTGTTTCACACGGGTTCAGGGTAACTGAGGATGACAGGGACAAGATGCATCAGCATATTTCAGAGACGGTAGGAACAATTACATGGTATATCCAGACGATGGTGGTACTAGCAAGGTCTGGAAACCCTGAACTTAAAGAAGCCCTTACCGCTGAAATGGACTGGTGGAACAATTTCCTGTTCAGCCTGCTCGCAGTTACCTATGACAGTCAGTCTATCCAGAAGATAAGGGATAACCTTGAGACCGGAACTGTCGAAAGCGTAAACTTCGCTCTTGAAATGATCGACATTGTTCTTGATGATTCAATCAAAGCCAGGGTTGCCTTCTGCATTGATATCTCAACAAATGACGAGAAGCTTAAGTCTCTTTACCACTTCTACCCGGGGTACATTCCAACTTATGATAATCTGCTCACAGAAATCATAAACCGCGATTACAACCTGTCAGACCTATGGACAAAGTCTGCTGCGATAAGATCACTCGGGAACATCTCCGAAACGGAGAACAGGTCAATGACCCTTTCAGCTCTGCTCTTCAGCCCCAGTCACCTGCTGGTCGAAGAGGCTGCCCGCCTGATGCATGCAACAGATGCACCGGCCCTCGAAGAAGTATCAAGACGGGTTCCCCAGGAAAATGAGAAGATTATTGCAGCTGTAAGAAGCAATTCACTGCGTGAGCCCGAATTTTTGGCAAGCAAGATAAATTTCCTGAAGGAGAGGTTAACGATGATTCCTGCTGATGATCTCATTCCGCTTGCAGAAAGCCTGATTTACTCAGTTGACCATCCAACAGGCACAAAGGGTGCCCGGGGCAGCTATTTTTTCAAATTACAGGTGGAAGGAGAACCCGGCAGGCAGCATTATTATCAGCTTGATGAATCGGCTTTGGCAGATTACCTGGCATACAATCACGATCATATAGGTGAAATTGATCTCTTCCTGGAAAGATCATCATATACTTTACACAATACCATTAACTGAAAATGAAACTGAAAACCACCACCATCTTCCATCAGCTTATCCTGAATATTGCAATCCCCACGCTTTTTGCCTTAATGGTTTTCGCTTTCATAAACTTCCAGCATACACGCTCGAGCCTGATCTCGAGAAGCGAAGAGAGAAACAGGCTTATATCTGAACAGGTTACCAATTTTCTCGAATTTCAGGATATCGCTTTCGAGCTTATCGATCAGGAGCTTACCCGCCGAATGGAGGAATACAGTGATATGCTGGTTAATAAGTATCTTCTTAATACAAGTGGAATAGAAAGTATGGACCTTCTGGCCCTGGCCTTAGAGATTGGAATGGACCTGCAAAATGAGGATATATATATTGTGGATAGAAATGGTGAGGTGGTAAATACCACATATGCAAAAGACCTGGGACTGAACCTGTTCAGCTTCGGTGAAAAGCACCGCGAACATCTGCTCTATGTTTTCGGGACCGGGGCATTTGTTCCAGAGCTTTTTACGGTTGAGGCCACAACACTGAGACCCAGAAAGTACAGCTACCAGACTACGCGTGACCGTAAATACATTGTCGAACTTGGACTTTATTCATCAAAGGCAGATGATATTATAGAGAATATTGAGACCGTAAAGGGTAAACTTATTGACAGTGAGAAGGGAATAGTCGATGTGGAGCTGTTCATGATGGCCGACAGTGCCTTCAGCCTGAACAGCAACGCCAGGATTGTCCCAAACCATGACCTGATACTGCAGCAGACTTTTTCACGAAAAGACACTGCCTTCTACGAGAAGACAGGGAGTAAGTGGCTGCACTACCAGTACATATTTATGCCAAGGTCGAACACATACCTTTATGACTCTTCGGTAATAAGGATAATCTCTGACCGGACAGCAGAGAAGCGTCTTTTCAGGACTGAGCTGACAAGATTTGTGTTGATTGTACTTATAACCCTTGTTGTCGTAACAGTACTTATCTATCGTAAAACCAGGGTAATCACCACTCCAATAAAGAAACTGGTTGACAGTGTTGACCGAATCACTAACGGTCACTTTACTGAACGGGTGGAGGTAGCAGGCAACAATGAGATTACCCGATTGTCGCAGAGATTCAACATGATGATAGCCCAGCTCGAGAGCTACTATAATGAGCTGGAAGAGATGGTCAGGGTGCGTACCACGAAGATCGAAGAGCAGAAGAAGCATATAATGGATTCGATCTATTATGCAAGACGGATACAGAATGCCATACTCCCCTCTCAGGAGATAATTGACAGGCTGCTGCCTTCAAGTTTCATCTTCTACCTCCCAAAGGACATTGTAAGTGGAGATTTCTACTGGATTCATGAATCAGAGGGAAACGTAATGGTTGCGGCAGTTGATTGCACCGGACACGGTGTGCCTGGTGCCTTTATGTCAATAGTGGGCTTTAATCAGCTTAACCATGCAGTTAATGTCGAAGGAGCACTGAAAGCTTCGGAAATACTTGATAAGCTGAATAAAGGTGTGATAGAGACCCTCAATGAAGGTTCATCATCAATCTCAGTCAGAGACGGTATGGACATTGCATTATGTGTGTTTCGCCCCGGAGGAAAGGTAATGTGCTTTGCGGGAGCCAATAATCCGCTTGTTATTATCAGGGATGGAAAGCTGATAAGGACTAAAGGAGACAGGATGCCAATAGGAATCTTCGAAGGAGGCAGACCCCAGAAATTTACCAATCATGAGGTGGATATCCTTCCGGGAGACACCATATACATCTTTTCAGACGGCTTTTCAGATCAGTTCGGAGGCCCTTATAACAAAAAGTTCCTGATAAGGAGATTCCAGGAGCTTCTGCTAAAGATTCATACCCTGCCTCTCGCTGCTCAGAAGGAAGAGCTGCATAAGCAACTTCTCGAGTGGATGGGAGATAACAGTCAGGTTGATGACATACTCGTAATAGGAATAAGAATTTAGTCGGTAGGACTGCCATGACAAACCCAGAAAAAACAACCGCGTTCAATCCCTTTCCGGGACTGAGACCCTTCTCTCCCGATGAGAGCAGCCTCTTTTTCGGCAGGGAGGGACAGAGCTATGAGGTCATGCGCCGGCTTCTTGATAACAAGTTTGTTACAGTTATCGGGGCCTCTGGCAGCGGAAAATCCTCTCTTATCTTCTGCGGGGTTGTACCAAACCTGAACCCCTCAGCCAAAAAAGGCGATAAATCATGGAGCACGGTATCTTTCCGTCCCGGAACCGATCCGCTGGGCAATCTTGCAGAGGCTCTGACTCATAACCCCGACATCAATCCTGATAACAGCCAGACGAAAGATTCTATCCTGGGTATGTTGAAAGACGGAAGCCCTGGATTGTGCTCAGTTACAGAAAAGCTGAAGAGGATAAAAGGCAGGAACCTGCTGATCATCGTTGACCAGTTTGAGGAACTCTTCAGATATTCAAAACTTGGCGGAGAAGAAAGGCTTAAGGGAGATACTGCTTCATTTATCAAACTGATAGTTGATGCCACAACCGACACGAAGAATAATATCTTCTTTATTGTTACGATGCGATCAGACTTTATTGGGGAATGTGCACATTACCAGGGTCTGACCCGTCTTATCAATGACAGCAATTTCCTTATACCCCATATGACCAAAGACGACTACAGGGTGGTGATTACCGGTCCTGTCAGGTATATGGGCGCACAGATAGAGAGTGAACTTGTGGAGGTGCTTTTGGCCGAGGTCGGAGAAAGAACCGATCAGCTTCCTGTTCTTCAGCATGTTCTGATGAGAACCTGGGATTACTGGCAGAAGACTGGTCAGCCTGAACGGCCTCTGGGTGTCAGTGACTATGATTCAGTTGGCAGAATGTCCAATGCAATGTCGCGGCATGCCGATGAGGCCTATGAAGACCTTACACCAGACGGAAGAAAGATTTGTGAGGTGTTGTTTAAAACCATCACAGAGAAGGGAAGTGACAACAAGGGAGTAAGAAGGCCCACAAGTGTCAGAACCATAGCGGCAATAGCCAGATGTAATCATAATGATCTTTATGATGTAGTCGGGATGTTCAGAACCCCGGGAAGGGCTTTCATTACCCCGGGAATTGATAAAACACTGGATGGAGACTCTGTAGTCGACCTGTCGCATGAGAGTCTGATGAGACTGTGGGACAGGCTCAGGCAATGGGTTGATGAGGAAGCAGCATCGGTTCAGATGTACATGCGCCTGTCAGAAGCTTCGGCCCTGTATCAGCGTGGAAAAGCCGGATTATGGAGACCACCCGACCTTCAGCTTGCAATAAACTGGAGAGAGAAGAACCAGCCTACGGTTAAATGGGCTGAGAGATACAACCCTGCATTCGAAAGGGCGATGGTTTATCTTGCTACCAGTGAGAAGGAGTACCTGGCTGATGAGGAGAATAAAATCAAAATGCAGAAAAGGCAGCTTAAGAGAAGCCGTATTACTGCAATGATACTTGGTGTTGCTGCCATCATTTCTCTCTTCTTTATGTTCTATGCCTTCACCAAGAAAATGGAAGCCGACAGCCAGACAATAGTCGCTGAAGAGCAGAAGGCAATTGCAGTCGAGAAGGAGGCCCAGGCCGTAGATAATTTTCAGCTTGCAACAATCGAAAAGCAGAGGGCGGATGAGGAAGCCAGAATAGCCAGAGAGAAGGAGGAGGAAGCAAGGAGGGAACGCGATAATGCTGAAAGACAAAGAATCAGGGCGGAGATAAATGCCAGGCTTGCGATTCAGGAACAGATCAGAGCCGAGATGAGTGAGGAAGAGGCAATTGCGCAAAGAATGCTGGCTGAAGACAAGGAGAAAGAGGCTGTTGCTGAACGCGAGAAAGCATATGGACTGAGGATGCTTGCCGTTGGTAAGCAGATGTCAGTCAAATCATTGCAAGTAGCCGGACAGCAGGATCTTCAAACACTCCTTGCCTACCAGGCTTATCTCTTTAACAGGAAATACAACGGAACGCCCAATGATGCAGATATCTACTCAGGCCTTTACAATGCCGTAAAGAACTACGGAGGAGAACATTATAAGCAGTATAAAGGCCACCAGGGGGAAGTAACCGGTGTAGCTTTCATCCCGGGTACGAATGAATTTGTGACCTCGGGTCAGGACGGCAAGGTGCTGAAATGGTTACCAAACGGCAACGGTGACAAGAATGAGGTAATCTATTCAGGTAAGGCTGCCATTGAGGTAATTGCTGTTAGTCCTGATGCAGCATATGTCGCGTGCGGTGACGATGATGCAGTAATCAGGATGATACCACTTGGAAATGGAGGAGAATCGTTCGATCTGAAGGGCCACACCAACCAGATAAGGTCTCTGGTATTTTCATTTGACGGCAAGATGCTATACTCTGCAGGGCTTGATGGGAAAGTACTTAAGTGGGATATTGCAACGAGGTCAGGCCTTGACATCAATCCTGGCCAGCTGAGGATAACTTCGATAGACATCTGTCGCAGCAATCTGATTGCAGGGGTAAGCGATAATGGTAATGTGGTGGTCTGGGATAAGGAAGGAGAGGGTGAGACCTTCAGGCTTGACCTTGGAAGCAGGGTAGTAAGCTCGATCAGATTCGAGCCCGAAACCAATGTTCTTGCAATTGGCGACCGCGATGGCATGATAGAACTATGGGATATTGTGAAGCGTGTCAAAGTATCGGAAGTAAAGGCCCATAATGCCAGGGTCTCGTCAATCAGTTTCAATCCGAATTTCAACCAGATGGCAACCGCAAGCTTTGACAAGAGTGTCAGGATATGGAGACGTGATGATTTCACTGAGCCACCAATCAGCTTCACCGATAATGATGATTATATCCTGTCAATAGGCTTCAGCCCAAGTGGTGACGCACTGGTTTCTGCTTCACGGGCCGGGACGGTAGTGTCAAGGGCTCCTCATGCAGATATACTGGCAGAGAATATCTGTATGCTCGTAACCCGCAACCTTAGCGAAGAAGAGTGGTCAGTTTACGTGGGTCGTGATATTGAATACCAGAATACCTGCCCGGAAAAGTCAATACAAATCAGAATAGAAAAGAAGTAACATACAGCAAATGAACAGAATTGGCAGGCTGATCAGGGCAACTGCAACGACCATAGTACTTATTGCGGTAACAGGCCACGGCTATTCGCAGGATTGTGCACTAAAACTTCAGGATGCCCAGGCTCAGTTCGAAAGGGGCAAGGTTGAGCTTGTTGAAGGATTGATAGCACCATGCATCAAGTCGGGCGGGCTCTCCAGGGAAGAGTCGCTGACTGCCTATAAGTTGCTCATCCAGGCACTCCTGCTCGATGACAGGAAGGCTCTGGCCGAGGAGTATATGTCAGGGTTTCTTTCAAAATACCCTGAGTACTCTGTAACGGCAGCTGATTATTCGGGATTTGCTTACCTGAGAAATAAATACCAGGTCAGGCAATTGTTGCTGGTATCATTTCGCGCAGGTACCAACTTTACCTTTCTGACGGGCAGGAGCGAACGGTCTCTCTCAGCTTTGGCTCCCGAGATCAGCTATACCAGGGAACCACTAAATCTCTATGCCGGAACCGAGGTTACCCTGCCCCTGAATGCCAGACTCTCAGTTGCGGCCGGATTTAACTACTCTTCAGTGGCTTTCAGGTATGTCGAGAATATGATGAATTTCGGTACTGTTACCTACCGCGAGACCCAGAGCAGGCTTGAGTTGCCTTTGTCAGCCATCTGGAATATAACAGATTACCAGGGAATAAAGCTATATGCCAGGGGAGGGGCTGGTTATGCCCTTAATCTCAAAACCGATTCCAAAGCATCATTCATTACCACCGATATTAACAACGGCTTTAACCGGACGGGTGAAAACCTGAACAGAAAATCTTCCAGAATAAGAAATGATGTCTTCCTCCATGCAGGTTTCGGTGCTATGATAAAGATACCCCGTGGATACATTACAGCCGAGATCAGAACCCTATGCGGGATAAGAAACCAGGTGGTCAGGTCTGAACCGGGCAATCTTGAGTATTACTACTTCTACGCAGATGACAGCTTCAGGGTTAATACAGCAGGCTTCAACATCGGTTATACATATATATTCTATAAACCATCAATAATCCCGGGTTTATGAAGAGGCTTCTTCCCGTAATAATTATAATACCGCTGTTCCTCCTTGCCTGTTCTGAAAGGGAGGAGAGCAACCTGGCATTGATAAAGGTATACGGCGACGCTTTCGAGGATATTGCAATAAGCATAGCCGCAGCCGAAAATGATATTGTACTCTCTGGCCTGCGGACAGTAATAAGCCGACGCGATGGCAATTACATTGAATCATCTGTAAGGAATATGGGGATTGTAAGGGCGGGTGCAGATGGCATGCAAAAATGGGAAATAACGCCCGGCAGCGATCGGTCCGACATGGCAAACAAAACCATAGTGCTGCCGGCCGGCGATCTGCTCACAGTCGGATATACCACCCGAGGGCCTTTGAATGCTCCCCATAATGATATCTATATTGTAAGAACAGGTGCGGATGGATCAATCAGGTGGGAGTCAGTTATCGGCGGAGCCGGAAACCAGACAGCCTACGATGTTATCATAAAGCCTGGCGGCGGTTTCATGATAGCCGGTTCTACAGATGCATACAGGGCAGAAAGCGGCTCCTTTCCTGAAAACATCGCCGGGATGCATGATTTTTTCCTTCTTGAAATCAGTGAGACTGGTGACAGCCTCGCTTCGTACGCATTTGGGTACGGTGGCAATGATATCTGCAAGTCAATAAAAAAGGATATCGGGGGAGGTTATATTATGTATGGTTCAACCGACAACTCTTCACAGCCAGGTATTGACAGGAACAGCATGCTCCTGATAAGGATCAATGAGGATGGAAGCAACAGGGGAGCCTCAATAATTGGAAGCCAGAATGATGAATATGCCGCTGATATAGAAGTGCTGCCAAATGGTTACTTTATAGCATACAATGTCGGGAAGGAGACAGAGAATAACAGCATTGGACTGATAAGGTTGTCAGCCAACATCCAGGAACCTCCCGTTATTAAGAAAGAGTTCAATGTAAACGGCCTCTCGTCAAAGGTCAATGCAATCTGCCGGGGGATAGGAGACACATATTACCTCGGGGGAAGAGTAGGGTCTCCAACCTCTTCTGACATGCTTATATTGAAAGTGGATATTGATGCTGAGGTATTAGGCACTCCTTTTATTTCAGGCGGAACAGGATCACAGGAGGTGTTTGACCTTGTTTTGTCTGACCGGGGGTTTGTTCTGGCTGCCGGTAAGACAGGCTATGAGAACAACACCATGATGTGCCTTTTAAAACTTAAATACTAAAACTCACCAGCGTTACCGAATCAAAGAAAATGAGAACAAAAGCACTTCTGGCCTTACCGATTTTACTGCTTGTCTCGGTCATTGCAAGATCACAGACGGTAACCAATGTCTCAATAACCGGAAACTTCACAGTGGGCTCTCAGGTCAGCGCAAGTTATATCGTGCAGGGCTCCGCCCCTGACACTATCTTCTCGTGGTACGAAGTAAGCTTGACAGATACTGTTCCGGTAGGTTCCGGAGATACGAGAATTGTGATTCCTGCAACTTCACTGAACAAGAGAATTTTGCTTGAGGTCAGCCTTGAGACTGCCGGTGTTGTAATTCATTCAGCGTACAGTCCATTATCTCCGGTGGTCACACCAAACAAGGCCCCGGTTGCATCATCGGTGACAATTTCCGGCAGCCTTGATGTAAATGAATACCTGCTAGGTAATTACAGCTATAGTGATGCCGAAGGTGATACAGAGGGAAACTCCATTTTTGAATGGTGGATTTCTTCATCGCCGACAGGATTGCCTGAGACGATTATACCGGGAGAGAACAACAGGATATTTAAGCTCAGACTGTCAGACCAGGGTCAATATCTTATTTTCAAGGTTGTTCCGGTTGCCGGAACCGGTACCCCTGAGGGAGTGAAAGTAACATCGACTCCATTCGGTAAAGTCAACTCGGCCCCGTATGCTACCTCTGTCGCCATCATCGGTGTACCTGCACTGGGCAACACACTCACCGGAACCTATCAGTTCAATGACCCGGATGGCGATTCTCAGGGCACAAGCATCTTCAGATGGTACCGCGATAATGTGACCATCGCAGGGGAGACAAATAATACTCTGCTCCTGACAAATGATGATGTGGGCAGTAGAATCCATTTTGAGGTTACACCTGTCTCCCTCACAGGTTATCCAAATACAGGGATGGCCGCTTCGAGTGCTCAGACAGATATCGTTTCAGACCCTACCGGTGACAAGCCCGAAGCACTTGATGTTTGTATAAACGGTGACAGGAAATCAGGTTCGGTGCTTACCGGACGGTATACATTTACAGATCCCAAGTTCAGGGAGCAGAACAGTAAGTATTTCTGGTACAGGGGCAGCGAAAGGGTTTTGATCGGCACAGGCTTGACTTATACAATGACTGGTGCCGATATGGAGGCTGATATCTATTTTGCAGTAATACCAAGAAACAATAAGGGTGTTGAGGGAGCAGAGAGAGTAAGTTCATCACTGGCAATGATTAACCTGCCGGTTGAAACCTTCAGTATTGCTGACCCTCCTGTTGTTCTTACTGCCACTCCCACCGGAGGCATCTTCCATGGACCCGGGGTAACAGGTGGCTCATTCTCTCCATCACTTGCCGGGGAGGGAGGCCCATTCACAATAAACTACCTGCTTGAAATCAGGAATGCCACAAATACATGTACGCAGAATAGTTCAAAGAGTGTGTTCGTAAATCCGGTAACCTCTTGGTTTGATAGTTTCAGGAATGTATACTGCCACGATGGGGGCCCCGACACAATCTACGTCAGGAATGTGCCTGCCGGGGCAACAGGGAAGACTTTTGGTATCACCTCTCCGGGTGCCATTATATCTTTTCTTTCAGACACATCGGTAATAATCGATCCCGGGCGGATGAGACCTGGCAACAAGATAGACACCTTGTTCTACTCCTATATGTCAGGTGGTTCATTCTATCCTGTCAGCAAGCCATTTGTTATTGATTCCGTTGGAACGGCATTGTCATTTGCCGGACTCGACGCAGCTTATTGCGAGGCATCAGCCAGAAGGTTTGTTTCAGTACTGGGTTTATACCCCTCAGGGGGAACCGGTACCTGGACAGGCACCATAGTCTCTGGTCAATCTGTCGCTTCAGCATTCATCGAGCCTGAAATGGGTAGTCCGGGCAGCATATATCCTGTTACATACAGGTACACCTCACCACTGGGCTGCAATACCCCGCTGTTGTCTCAGAATGTCAGGATAAATCCTCTTCCTGATGCAGGATTCCCTCTAAAGCCAATATACAATGTCGACGGACCCGGAGAAACGCTTGTCCCGGTTACTACAGGTGGTACCTTTATTGGTCCGGGTATATCGGGGTACACATTCTACCCGGGAATAGCCAGGGAGGGTACCCACCAGATAAAGTATACAATAACCGACAGCAACGGGTGTACGTCAGATTCAACAAAAACCACTGAGGTGAGGAAGGCTTCAGGTGTTATTGCCGGCATTAACCCGGGAAACCAGTATTGTTATGACGGTCAGATTGATACACTGAGGTTTGAGTCTTCGGCACCATGGATCTCAGGCCACTTTTCAGGTCCGGGTATGATGAATATCTCATCAGCGACAGGTACATTCACTCCCTCGGTTGCCGGGCCGGGAGATCACCGTATTGTCTTTACATACACTGATCTTGCTTTTACAACATTTGAGATTGTCCAGATAGTCAATGTTGATTCAGTAGGACAGGTAATGGTGGAAAACCTGGATCCCGGATCAGTCTTCTGTACCGGTGACGCTTCATTTATACTTTATACCAACAAGGATGAAGGAGTCTTTACCGGGCCGGTGACAGGCAGAAGTTTCGATCCGTCAAAGGGCCCCGGTAATACGCCGGTGGTATTTACCTATATCAACAACAAGACAGGTTGCTCAAGTTCGGTCTCGATTCCGGTTACAATTAACGCGTCTCCAAATGTGGCGTTTACAGTTGCTGATTTCTGCATTGAGCACGATAATGATACAACCAGATTCCTTAACAGCACCACACCCGCCGATTCTGTAAAGAGGTGGTTATGGGAGTTTCAATATGGCGGTGGGGTAATGATCAGCGAAAATGAATCTCCGGGCTTCCTCTATACTACAGGAGGACTTCATCAGGTAAGGCTTACGGCAACAACCCTCAACGATTGTGCATCATCATTG
>CAYUOS010000052.1:0-20332 GCA_964446435.1 uncultured Rikenellaceae bacterium
AGTGGTTTCAAGCTACGACACTGACCTTTCACAGGTTGTTGACAAGCCTGAGAACCTTGAGAAGGTTAACTGGATAATCAATCAGAATTTCGTTGGTCAGACTGCCTCTGACGGTAGTGTATTCACCTACGGAGATATCCAGCGGGCTATCTGGGAACTTGTTGACGATAGTGTTTCAGAGAGCGGTCTGGGCGACTGGAGCCAGGCGAGGGTTGATGAAATTCTGGCTCTGGCTGAAAATATTCCGGCCAGATATGTTCCTGAATGCGGACAGGAGGTTGTTGTAATGCTGGTTCCTGTCAATGAGACAGGCCAATCAATCCCTGTGCAGAAAACAATAACCCAGGTTGCAGTAATTACCTTCCCCGGTGTTTGTGTCCCCGAAACCAGTGGCAGCGAAACAGCCTGGGCCGCGGGTTATGACTTTGGCGGACCAAACTGGGCTAAGTACTTTATCTATTGCGCCAAACCGATAAGATAGGCATCTTAAGGCATATAACTATTATCTGAACCCTGATCTGAAATTGGAATGGCCAGGCACCGAAGTGACTGGCTATTCTTTTTTCCTGATTTCAGCCTTATGGCAGAAAAATAGGTAAACTAATCATCATGTTGGTTTTGATTATCGGGTTTTGTATATTTACTAAGTCTTGCTGCAGAAAGCTGCAGATAAATTTTGAACTTTTTGATTCTGTAGTACTAACCTAAAACTATTCAAAATGGAAGAAAACGTAAACCCCGTCATGACTAAGACGAACCTTGATCTTAATGAGGGATCTGTGACACATCTGATAGAGATCAGAAAACTGGCCCTTTTCATCGGAATTGTAATGCTCGCCCTGTTCGTAATGATCTGCATTGCCATGCTGGTACTTATGATAACAGGAGTGGTTCAAAAGGGTCTTTTCATTGGCACGATTACACTGTTGGCTGGTGTATCGCTTCTGTTGGCTTCAGCAATTTACCTGCTGGCATTTATCTATCTCAGCAGAATTTCCACCAGAATGAGAGAGGCTTTCGATGGCGGTGATTCGAACAAGCTGGAAATGGCTTTCCTGAATATGAAATACTTCTTCAGGCTGATGGCAATAGTCCTGACAATATATATTATTGGATTTATCATATTTTTAGCTACAAAAGCTATCTTCTGAAAGAAGAATAAAATTGTATCAAGGCAAGCAGGTTTATAAAAACAAGCGTAAGGGCCAAAATAATTCATAAAATATAGTCAACACAACATAAATGTTTATATATTTGCGCCGTTAGGTTTTAATCAGAATGATGATACAATCCGCGAACAATAACCTCCTGAATTCAGTGTCCAATAATAATTGGGGCTGATGAGGGAGGTTTTGTATCATCTGACCAGGTAACCAGGAAAAGATATGAGCAGGCCCTCCGTGAAGACGGGGGGCTTTTTTGTTAACATAATACTGTAATATGAATGAAAGAGATTATTAGAACTGAACATGAGATCAGGTATGTAAAAGAGACATTTGAACGCGAGCTTTCCTCCAGGCTGAACCTTTCGAGGGTATCTTCACCTCTTATTGTTGATGAGACTACCGGCCTTAACGATGACCTGAACGGGATTGAAAAGCCGGTAGCCTTCAGCATAAAGGGGATGAACGGCAACAGGGCTTCCGTTGTGCAGTCGCTTGCAAAATGGAAAAGACTTCGGTTGAGGGAACTCGAAATCCCCCCAGGGGAAGGAATCATAACCGATATGAGGGCTCTCAGGCCTGACGAGATACTCTCTCCGATCCATTCGGTTTATGTCGATCAATGGGACTGGGAAAAGCATATGTTTTCCGGCGAAAGAACACTTGGCTTCCTGAAGTCAGAGGTTAACCATATTTACAAGGCTCTCTGCATTACCGAGGAGCTTGTCTGCAGGGAGGTGACAGGCTTCTCCCCAACTCTCCCACATGAGATTACTTTCATTCATGCTGAGGATATGGCAAGGCAGTATCCGGCACTTAATCCAAAGGAGCGCGAAGATGTGGTCGCAGCAAAGTATGGTGCCGTTTTTATAATTGGCATCGGGTCGCTGCTTTCCTATGGCAAGAGGCATGACGGAAGGGCTCCTGACTATGATGACTGGTCTACAAGGAATGAGGAGGGATATTCGGGACTCAATGGTGACATTATCGTATGGAACCCGGTGCTTGAATCTTCATTTGAGTTATCATCAATGGGTATCAGGGTCGATGGTAAAACGCTCTTGCTTCAGCTTTCAGAATGCGGCTGCAGCGAAAGGCTGGCACTTCCCTTCCACAGAATGCTGGCTGCCGGAGAGCTGCCGCAAAGCATCGGCGGCGGCATCGGTCAGTCAAGGGTCTGTATGTTTATGCTAAGGAAACAGCATATCGGCCAGGTTCAGGTCAGCATCTGGCCTGAAATCGAGCGGCAACGGCTGGCAGCAATGGGGGTAGAGTTAATGTGATAATCAGCAAACAGACAAATTGGCAAATATCAAATTGGCAAAGTAGCATGTTATATGATCAGTTTCAACCAACCAGTATTGATCGTGCGAGCTGTTTTTGTCTTATCTTGCCTCAAATTATGTTAATATGAACAGTCAAATTTCGACGATACTTACAGGTTTTACCCTGGCATTGGTTTTTTCAGCAGCACCCGTTAACGGACAGCAGTCAGCGGGCAGTCCATGCAACAATACCGCCTCGCCTGTTGTTTTTGTGCATGGGTTCCTTGGGAGCGGAGACACCTGGGCTCCTCAGGTTCAGAGGTTCGCATCAAATGGTCTTTGTGCTGACAGATATTTCGTGTTCGACTGGAACAGCCTTGCAGGAGGAGGTGCCGACCTGCTTCTCGACCGGTTCATTGATTCAGTGCTTATGGTTACCGGTGCAGAAAAGGTTCATCTTGCCGGTCATTCTGCAGGAGGAGGAAGAGGATACAGCTATCTTGCCGATCCTGCAAGGGCGGCAAAGGTGATCTCATATGTCCATATCGGCAGCGGAGCCAACAAGGTACCTGCCGGACCGGGGGGATCAGTACCTACAATGAACATATATTCAACTGACGACAGAGTCGTACCGGGTGGAGATATTCCGGGTGCATTGAATGTGAAGCTGAGTGGACTGGACCACTACCAGGTAGCCACCTCTGCCGAAACCTTTGGCCATATGTACAGGTTCTTCCATAATGCCGATCCTGTTACAACGGAAATACTACCTCTCACGAGCATTACCATAGGTGGCAGATGCCTTTCCCTTGGTACCAATCAACCGGCTGAAGGAACGATAATAGATATCTTCAGGGCAGATGACAGGGGAAACCCTTCCGGTCAGCCGGTTGCTACCCTGAAAGTCCCCGCCAATGGCAACTGGGGACCAGTTGAGGTCAGCCCTGGTCAACGGTACATTTTCAGGCTCAGCTCTGACAGACCCGGCTTCAGAAGGATTAACTACTACTACGAACCGTTTGAGCGTGATAATCCGCTTGTATACCTTCGTACATTTCCGGCAGGTATGTCACCTGTGGGGTTGTTGCTGGCGGCCCTGCCAAATAATGATGACCTCTCTGTTATCAGCATCTTCTCATCAAGCCAGGCAGTCATCAATGGTCGTGATGAACTCACTCTGAATGGCATCAGGTTGTCTACCCCAGCACTCGCAAGTGCACAGTCTACTATGATTTCCCTCTTTTGTTACGACGATCGCAATGACCGGCAGGGAACCGGTGAGCCAATAGCGCTCTTTATGTCGATGCCTTTCCTCAGGGGCGCCGACGTGCCAATAGGTACAATTGCAGAGGAGACCTGGGTGGCAGAATTCAACGGCAGAACCATACCCGTAAGAAACTGGAGCAGCAAAACCGACGGCGTCACCATAGCCGTCTTCTGGTAACCTGTCCCTTACCAAAAACCTTCTCGACCGAAGGGAGATAACCAAAGCAAATCTGATATCTGACATCTGATATCCTCTGCCCCGCACCCTGCACCTTGTACCCTGCACCTTGTACCCTGCACCTTGTACCCTGCACCTTGTACCCTGTACCTTGTACCTTGTACCTTGTACCCCTTTTTTCCCTATCTTGCACCCGATTTAGATCAAACGCAATATACTGATTAAATGATATTTGATAATTTCAATCTGAAACCTGAACTGCTCGATGCAGTTTACTACATGGGCTTCAGGGATGCAACCCCAATACAGGAAAAGGCGATTCCGGTGATACTCGAGGGTAAAGACCTGATTGCCTGCGCCCAGACCGGAACGGGAAAGACAGCTGCTTTTCTTCTTCCGGTACTTGACTCGATTTTCGGGCGTCATACAACTCACACTCATACCCTTATACTCGTTCCGACCCGTGAGCTGGCGATACAGATCGATCAGCAGATACAGGGATTTGCATACACACTCAATATAACCTCACTCGCTGTATACGGTGGCGGTGACGGCGCTGACTGGGAACAGGAAAAGACTGCCTTCCTGAAAGGGGCAGAGATAATTGTTGCAACACCCGGAAGACTTATTTCCCACCTCAATCAGGGTTATGTCGACTTCAGCCATATAGAAATGCTGATACTCGATGAGGCAGACAGAATGCTTGACATCGGGTTTCACGACGACATCATGAAGATTATTTCATATCTGCCAAAAGAAAGGCAGACACTTATGTTCAGCGCAACAATGCCGCAGAATATAAGGGCTCTCTCGAAGAGAATAATGCAAAATCCAGACGAGATATCACTCGAAATTGCAAAACCGGCAGAGGGTGTAGTTCAGGCTGCATACATGGTATCTGAGAGCCAGAAGCTGCCACTGGTAAAAAGCCTGATTGATGAAAACCCCGACTACAGCAGCATCCTGATCTTCAGCTCCACAAAGAGGAAGGTACAGGATATTGTGAGGGGACTGAGGACTAAGGAATATGTTGTGGAAGGAATATCTTCCGATTTTGAGCAGCGTGAGAGGGAAGAGGTGGTGATACGGTTCAGATCACGCCGCACCAGGGTTCTGGTAGCTACCGATGTAATGAGTCGGGGTATAGACATCAAGGAGATTAACCTGGTTATCAACTTTGATGTCCCGCAGGATGCTGAGGATTATGTGCACCGGGTTGGCCGTACTGCACGTGCAGAAACCACCGGTGTGGCAGTAACCCTGGTAAACAGGGATGACATGATGAAGCTGCAGAGGATTGAGCGCCTTATTGGCAATGAAGTCTACAGGGCTCCGCTGCCGGAGTTCCTCAAGGGCATGAAACAGGAAGAGCCTGAAAAGCGAGGCCATGGTTCAACCTCCAGAGGCAGTAAGTTCAATCGCAGGAAATCAGGACAAAACAGCAAATCCGACCAAAACAGGAAAACAGGACAGAGCAGGGACTCCGGCCAAAACAGGACACCAGACCAAAACAGGAATAGCAGCAAGAACAGGAAGCCAGGACAGAAAAGGAAACCATGGCAGAAGAGCAGGCCGGGTCAGCCCGGAAATCCAGGCCAGGGCAATGAACCAGGCCAGAGTCCGCCGGCTCAGTAACTACCCTGAATATCAAGATTCTTTAAGCCTGCCTTCATTGCCGCATTAACCACATCACTGTACTCCCTTACAGTAATCCGTCGATTTATCTCGGGGTACTTGTGCGCCATGAATACAGGATTGTATTGTGCCATTATGTTGACATAGGTGTCGGCCGGAAGATTTTGAGCAATCCATTTCATGGCCTCCACCGAGCCGCTGACGTTGTTCGGCATAACCAGGTGCCTGATCATCAGGCCCCTTTTCATCAGACCCGTTTCAGGGTCAGGCCTGGCCACGCCGGTCTGGCGGTGCATTTCAAGCAGGGCCGTCTTTGTATCCTCAGGATAGGTGTGGGCTCCGATAGAATATTTGCCGGCCAGCTTCGGGTCAGTGTACTTGAAATCTGCAAGGTAAATATCTACAACACCGTCAAGTAGTTGCAGTATGTCCAGCTTCTCCCACCCGCTTGTGTTCCAGACCAGTGGCAACTGCAACCCGCGCCTTGCAGCTATGTCCAGGGCACTAACGATCTGAGGAGAATAGTGGGTCGGTGTTACCAGATTGATATTATGACACCGGTTTCTCTGAAGCGCAAGCATCATATTGGCGAGTTCATTCACTGAACTCATCTCCCCGAAGCCACCCTGGCTGATCTCCCAGTTCAGGCAAAAAACACACAGCATATTGCAGTGCGAAAAGAATATCGTTCCGGAACCCCTGGTTCCCGACAAAGGTTTCTCCTCGCCATGATGCGGATGAAATGATGATATCTTCAGCCGGTCGGTGGCCTGGCACTCTCCTGTCTGCCGGCGGGTACGGTCCTTCTCACACTCCCTCGGACAAAGACGGCAGTTGGTGAGGTAAGAGTTGAGTACCTCAGCCCTGGCCTTCAGAACGCCGCTCTGGTGCAGACTTACATAGCCGGGTATATAGTCATTCCCGGATTCCGGATAGCTGTTCATAATGGAGTGATTAACTGATTCTTCTGTCATGGAAAACCCACTCGAAAACGGACATGCCGCTATTGCAGGGGCAAGCAGGCACAGCCTGCCAACGAATTTCCTTCTGTTGAATTGACCCATTTTCCACCTCCTCCCGGCCAATATAAGAAATTTTTTTATAATGGATTTTCGGGTAGAATCGCTACTTTTACTAGCGTTCATTCTAACCTGATAATAAAAATCCCGATATGAGAACCTTTTGCACAATGCTTTCAGCCCTGCTCTTAACCTCTGTCTCCTTCAGCCAGTCAGGAAAAGTTTTTGATAATCTGACTCTGCCCAGCAAATTGCTGAAAAGCGAGAGGAAGTATGCCATTTATCTTCCCCCCGACTATGAAACCTCGCAGCGTAGTTACCCTGTGCTTTACCTGCTTCACGGAGCCGGCGATGACCAGTCAGGCTGGATACAGTTCGGAGAGGTGCTTCATATTGCCGACAAGGCAATTAGGGAGGGCAAGGCCACCCCGATGATAATCGTAATGCCAGATGCCAATACCGGAGTTCGCGGCTATTTCAACAATATCTCGAATGAATGGAGGTATGAGGACTTCTTTTTCGATGAGCTGATACCCTATATAGAATCGACCTACCGCGTCAGGTCGCAAAAAAGATACAGGGCTGTAGCCGGCCTCTCAATGGGAGGTGGTGGATCATTCATGTATGCCCTGCACCGGCCTGAGATGTTTTCATCTGCCTGCCCCCTCAGCGCATATATAGGACCTTTGTCATTCGAGGACTTCAGCAGGGGATACGCAAAGGAGAGGGATAAATACAGCGAGGAGACCCTGCGCAGCTACTACGAACGGCACAATGTTCTTTCACTGCTTGAGAATACTCCGGCAGACAGGGTGAAGTCGGTGCGCTGGTATATTGACTGCGGTGATGACGATTTCCTCTATGAGGGCAACAGCCTGGTGCATATAGCCATGCGCAGGAAGGAGATACCCCATGAGTTCCGCATACGTGACGGCGGCCATACCTGGTCATACTGGCGCGAAGCTCTTCCGGTGGTACTTGAGTTCGTCTCTGAATCTTTTCATCAGAGATAACCATGATACCCGGCAAACGAGCAAGTCGGTTTGCCATTCTTTTACCTGCTGAATCTACCGGGGCTTAGCAACTGCAATCCTTCCGGCAATATATCTCCTTTTATCGATGCTGCAAGCAGTTCGCCGGTTACCGGTGCGAGGCTGATACCCATCATGGCATGGCCGGTTCCGATATGGAGGTTGGCGAACCTGCTGCTTGCCCCGATGTAGGGCAGTCCGTCTGGTGACAGTGGCCGCAGTCCTGCCCACACTCTTTCCGGCATCGCACCGTTCATCTCGTATGATGGCAGATATCGGCCTATAGACTGGGTAATGCCCTGAATCTTGCCCCGGGTGAACCCTGACAGACCCTTTCCGATCTGCATTGTTCCCCCGAACCTGATCTCGTTTCCGAGCGGGGTAACGGCAACCCTCGCTTCACTTAGTATGGCCGGAGTGTTGATCGCGGTATGTGCCGGTACCATAAAGCTGTAACCCTTGCCGCCGACGAGGGGCAGGTTTATTCCGAGACTGCCCAGGATGTTTTTTGACCATATTCCTGCTGCAACCACAAAGTTATCAGCATGGTACTCGCCGCCAGTTGTTACCGCGGTTCTGATTTCTTTACCGCTGGTGGTGAGACGGAGCAATGACTCATATCTGATCGAGCCTGCAAGCTGTTTGCGCAAGCCGGTCATCAAAGCAGAGGGATCAAGATGGGCATCGGCAGGGTAGAGGACAGCGCCTCTTACATCTTCACCGACGGCGGGCTCTATCTCCCTAAGCCGGGTGTTGTCGAACAAAACAGGCTTGAGTCCGATGCTTAACGCCTTTGATGCCGTATCGTTCTCTTCCTTCTTTCCATGGGTTGTGGTGTACATTATCATCAGTCCCTTCTCATGAAGAGGGAAGCCAAGGTCGCCGCTAATCTGCCTGTACAACTCCTTGCTGCGCAGGTTAAGGTTCAGAAGCAACCGTGACGATCGTTCCACATTCCGGCTGTTAGAATGGCCGGCAAACCTCAGCAGCCAGCTTATTAGTGAAGGATCGGGCCTGGGCGTGATTGAGAATGGACTCTCGGGTGAGAACATCCATTTCAGGCCTCTGGCTACCATCCCGGGCGCTGCCAGCGGAATGAAATGGCTGGGGACGATCATACCGGCGTTGCCCCACGAACAGCCGTTGCCGGTTTTGTCGCGGTCAATTACAAGCACCTCCATTCCCTGCTGTTGCATGAACAAGGCAGCCGAAAGACCGATGGCGCCTCCTCCGGCAATTATGACGTCATACCTTTTCATTTCACAGTAAACCCGAATGCGAACGGGTCGTCATTTTCATCTATTGTGATGGTGCTGGTGCCTGTTATCCTTGCCCAGCCCTCTATCGAAGGCACTATTGCTCTCTTCCCGCCTACCTCGGTTATATCTTCAATCTTGCATCTGAAGGTGCTTCCGATTATGCTTTCATGTATGAAGATGTCTCCCGGCTTCAGCCTGCCGTAGTGATTCCACTGGGCCATTCGGGCCGAAGTGCCGGTGCCGCATGGTGACCTGTCGATAGCCTTTTCTCCGTAGAATACCGCAGCCCTCGCTGATGAGGTTTCGGCCAGGGGCCTGCCTGTCCACATCACATGAGTAGCGCCTCTTATGGATTCGTCAAGCGGATGCACGAAGCTCATCATGCTGTTGACAAGCTCCCTGACAACAGGACTGAACCGCACTACGTCGGTGGCGGTGAAGTTGTCGAGTCCCTGGTAGTTGTTCTGAGGGTCGATAATGATATAGTAGTTTCCGCCGTAAGCGACATCTGTTCTAAGCATTCCCAGGCCCGGCACATCTATCTCCAGTTTTTCTGCTGCCATGAACGATGGTACATTGGTGAGCCTGACAGATCGCACCCTGCCACCCTCCATTGTGTAGTCTGCTATTACAAGTCCTGCCGGCACCTCGAGCCTCAGCTTGCCGGGCTCCTTCGGACTTATAAGCCCCTTTTCGATCATGGCTGTGACGGTTCCTATCGTGCCGTGGCCGCACATCGGCAGGCAACCGCTTGTTTCGATGAATAGTATTCCGGTATCGTTGGCGGGGTCAAAGGGAGGGTAGAGGATGCTTCCAGACATTATGTCGTGACCGCGCGGTTCGAACATCAGTCCCTTCCGTATCCAGTCATGACGCTCCATGAATATCTGCCTGCGCTCCTTCATGGTGGCGTGGGGCAGCTGCGGGCCGCCGCCGGCGACTAGCCTGACGGGATTGCCGCAGGTGTGGGCATCGATGCAGAAGAAGGTGCTGTTGACCATGGCTCTAAACCTTGTCTCTTGAATATGCTCCGTCTACAAGCCTGAGAATCGCCAGTGGGTTGTCGTTCTTTAGTTCTGGCGGCAGCAGGTCATCTGGCCAGTTCTGGTAACTCACGGGTCTCACGAACCTTCTGATTGCTTTGGTGCCGACAGAGGTGAAGCGTGAGTCGGTTGTCGCCGGCCACGGTCCTCCATGCTGCATCGCATGGCACACCTCTACACCGGTAGGCACTCCGTTGAGAATCAGCCTGCCTGCAATTTCGCGCACTGTCTGTAACAGTTTGCCGTTTCCTGACAGATCGCCCTGTGACGCAAACAGCGTTACTGTAAGCTGTCCTCCGAGTGTGGCTGTAACCCTGCTCATTTCATCGCGGTCGTAGCAACAGACCAGCAGTGCGAATGGTCCAAATACCTCTTCATGAAGGCTGCTATCGGCCAGAAACCTTTCGCCGGTGACGGTTGCTGCCAGCGGACGGCCCCTGAGGCCGGCTTCGCCGAGCGCCTCTGAGGCATCGATAAGATAGTTGACCTGGTTGCCTTTGGCGAGCGTCTCAATTCTGGAGCGATAGCCCTCTGAAATTCGTGCATTAAGCAGTACCGATGCCTTAATATTACCCATCTCTTTTGCAAATGCGGCTTCGAATCGCCTGTAGCCTTCCCCTGCCTCCGCAATTATTAGTCCGGGTTTGGTACAAAACTGACCGGTGCCAAGGGTTACTGAGGCAGCAATTTGTGCTGCAATCTTTTCTGCATTTTCATGCAACGCTTCACTAAGCAGCAACACCGGATTTACACTCCCCATTTCTGCAAATACGGGTATTGGTTTCTCCCTTTTGGCCGCAGCCCTGTGAAGGGCCATGCCACCGCTGAACGACCCGGTAAAGGCCACTGCAGCAGTTAGCGGATGGTTAACAAGGGCAAGACCGGTCTCATATCCGTCATCGTTCAGGTGGCTGAAGATGCCTTCGGGCATTCCTGCAGCGCCGGCTGCCCTTATGACAGCCTGCGCCACCAGCTCACTGGTTCCCGGATGCGAGGGATGGCCCTTTACAATAACCGGGTTGCCGGCTGCCAGGGCCGAAGCGGTGTCACCTCCTGCGGTTGAGAATGCCAGGGGGAAGTTACTGGCTGAGAAAACGACCACCGGTCCAATCGGGATGAGCATGCTTCTGATATCGGGTTTCGGGGCCGGTTTCCTTTCAGGAACCCCTGTCTCAATTGTGGCTTCTACCCACGAACCCTCCCTGAGCAACGACGCGAACATGCGGAGTTGCCCTGTTGTACGTCCTCTCTCTCCGGTAAGCCTGGCCTCGGTTAGACCGGTCTCGGCTATGGCCCTTTCAATGAGGGTGTTACCGAGTGCCTCTATCTCTGAAGCGATGGCCTCCAGGAAAAGTGCCCTTTCTTCAGGGGTGCGTTCGCTGAAAAGCGGGAATACCGCGGCAGCCTTTTCAACGGCTTCACCTGCATCGGTAGCCGAGGCGCACTGGAAGACTCCTTCGGGGTGCTGCATTGTGACAGGATTCAGGGCCCTGAAGGTCTGTTTCTCACCATCGGAAAGCCTGCCTGCTATTATATTCTTACCTGTTATTTTCATCGTGTAGTGTTTTATAGTGCCGGCATCGCGGGACGAACAGCAATTGCATCGGCGATGATCTTCTGAACTCTTTCTCTCTCTTCCCCTTTGAGCGTCAGACGGGGTGCCCGCACATATTCCGAGCCGATACCTGTTGCCGTTTCGGCAAGCTTAATATATTGCACCAGCTTGGGGTGTATGTCGAGTTCGAGCAGTGGCAGGAACCACCTGTATATTTTAAGGGCTTCACTGTACCTGCCCTGCTGTACAAGCTCATAAATGACAACTGTTTCACGCGGAAAGGCACAGACAAGACCGGCAACCCAGCCGTCGGCTCCCATTACCAGTTCCTCCATTGCAAGGGTGTCGACGCCGCAGAGTATTCTGTACCTGTCGCCGAAAGCGTTCTTCATTCGGGTCACATTGGATATGTCACGCGTCGATTCCTTAAGTGAAACTATGTTGGGAACATTTGCCAGTTCGGCGAACATATCAATTGTAACCATAATGCCGTAATCGACGGGGTTGTTGTAGATCATCACCGGCAGGTCGGTAGCCTGTGCCACAGCCTTGAAATACTCAACCGTCTCCTGAGAGTCGGCCTTGTAGCGCAGCGGCGGAAGAAGCATAATGCCTTCGGCCCCCAGGCTTTTTGCCCTGGCGGCAAATGCAACTGCCACACTGGTTGATTGTTCGGCGATATTGACTATTACGGGAATCTTCCCTGCGAGGTGGGCCACTGTCTCCTTAAGCAGCAGCTCTTTCTCCTGATGTGTCAGCGTTGAGGCTTCCCCGAGCGATCCGCCAAGGATAACTCCATGCACCCCCGCTGCAACCTGTGCATCGAGGTTCTTTTTGAACAGGGGAAGGTCAAGTTCGTCGCTTGCCGTAAATTTTGTTGTCAATGCCGGATAGACACCTTTCCAGGTAATTCTGCTCATATCATCATTCTTTATTGGTTTCTTCAGTAGAAACAACCAGAGCAGACCCGGTTTTGCTACTTTATTAGCGAACTTTGATACTATTTTAGCTGTTATTCATTTTAAAGCCTTAATAATGGGCAACAAAAAGCAAAGCACCCCGCTCCTGTTCAAGATTGCAAAGACTGAATCGGAGTCGTTCAATGTCCAGATGGAGTCAGGGGCCGGGTTCTATCCGTACCTTCATTATCATCCTGAAATGCAGATAACACTTGTGAAGAAGGGATCAGGAACCTTTTTTATAGGTGATTCATCGGGACAGTTCTCAGTGGGAGAGGTTTTTGTGATCGGGCCCGGTACGCCCCACCTCTTCCGTAACGAGCCTGACGTGTCTGATGAGAGTGGAGTTGTTTCGTTGAGCATCTATTTCAGGAGGGAGGCTTTTGGCGACAGACTGCTGACACTTCCTGAAACATCGGCTATCGATACACTGATTGAAAGGTCCAGGTTGGGCATAATCGTTGAAAAGACAAGCCTGTCAGAGGCAGCACGGCAGGTAGAAGCGATTTATTCTGCTGAGGGTTTCGAACGCCTTATGGAGCTTTTTCGTCTCCTCAACAGCATGGCTACTGGTTATTCAACAAGGGTTATTTCAAGGCATCTGCTGACATCGATGCTCAACAACAATGATGACAGGCGACTCAACGATGTTTTCAGGTTTATGGCACTGAACTACCGCAGACAGATCAGCCTGAAGGAGATTGCTTCCGTGGCGAGTATGAGCGGGACGGCATTCTGCCGTTATTTCGTCAGGCGGACGGGCAAGACCTTTACAGGCTTTATGAATGAGATCAGGATAGGCTATGCCTGCAGGATGCTGCAGTCGTCCGGAATGAATATCAGCGAGATTGCCTATGCCTGTGGCTATGGCAATATCTCTCATTTCAACCGTCAGTTTCAGAAGCTGGCCGGACAGTCGCCCAGGGCCTACAGGGCGACGCACAGTCAATATCCGGGATGAACCAACTCTTAAGGTGATGTCTGTTTTACCAGGACATATTGCTATATTGTGTCGGTTAAATTTTACAGGGTTATGATTGAAAATAAGCTGAAGACAATTCTCTTCTGCCTGCTTATTGGCAGCAGCCTGCCAGTTCAGGGTCAGATACTTGACAAACAGAAGACGCTCGAAAAATTCGATTTCTGGTCAAATCACGACTGGGAATGGTACAAGAAGAACATTCCATTTCTTGAGACCCCCGATATAGAAATTGACAAGACATACTACTACAGGTGGGAGGTGGTAACCATTCATCTTGTTTACGGATCGCCCGAAAGTGGTTATGCCACGACTGAGTTTATTGACAGACCCTGGTGGTCGGGTGCCTTTGGTACAATCAGTTGTCCGGCAGGACATCAGCTGTATGATTACCGGTGGCTCAGAGACCCGAGGTATGTAAAGGACTACTCAAGATTCTGGTTCAGAACACCCGGAGCACAGCCGCAGAACTATACAAACTGGATTGGTGATGCTATCTGGCAAAGCTACAAGGTGAACCGGGACTTTGATTTTGTTACCGGACTGTTGAATGATCTCAAATTTGATTACTACACATGGGAGAAGAAGTTCTGGGTAGAGCAGGAGGGAATGTTTGCCTGGGATGGCATGCATGACGGGATGGAGACAAATATCAACAGCAGGCAAACGCAGAAGTGGTTCGACGGAGCCCCGGGGTACCGCCCCACGATAAATTCATATATGTGGGCCCATGCCAATGCGATCGTCAATATCGCAGAGCTGAAAAGAGACAGGGAAACAATGAGAGAATTTCAGAGGAAAGCAAATATTATTAAATCAAATCTGCAGTCCAAAACCTGGGATCCCTCAAGAAATTTCTTCTTTCATCGCTTCCGGGATGATGAACTTGCGGTAAACAAAATTGATACGATAAAAGCAAACACCCTGACATACCAGACCGGAACATACGCGGGAAATCCTCATGGAAGGGAACTCATCGGGTATGTGCCATGGTATTTCAACATGATAGATGATGAGGAGAAGTATGGAGCTGCCTGGAGCTTTTTGATGGACCCTGATTATTTCTACGCCGATTTCGGTCCTACGGTTGTCGGACGACTTGACCCTCTCTTCAGGATTTCTGAACGATGCTGTGTGTGGAGTGGTAATTCATGGCCCTTTGCGACCTCGCAGACCCTGAAGGCCATGTCGAATGTCCTGAATAATTACAGAAATACAGATGCGATATCGCGGGAAGATTTTCTAAAGCTTTTTACGATCTACACCTTAACGCACCGGAAAGACGGAAAGCCGTACATAGCCGAAGCCGTGCATCCTGATACCGGATCGTGGGATGGCCATGACGTGCCCGGGCATAGTGAACATTACTATCACTCATCCTATGTCGATCTGGTTATCGCTGATCTGATTGGCATCAAGGCGCAGGCCGATGATTCAATTGTCATCATGCCCCTGGTTCCCGAAAACTGGGAATACTTCATACTTGAAGATGTTAATTACCATGGAAACAACATAACCGTTCTTTGGGATAAGACAGGGAGAAAGTACAACAGGGGACAGGGTTTTCAGCTGATTTCAAATGGCAGGGTCATTGCTTCAGCGCCTGAGGTTAAGGAGCTGAAAGCGTATGTACCGTACCGTAAACCGGAGTGTGAGACCGCTTACGTGAACTACGCGGTAAACAACAGCAGGGAGTACTACCCGAGGGCCATTGCCTCTTTTCCGGGAATAAGCCATCCTGTGCATAAGCTTAATGATGGGCAGTTCTGGTATCTGACGCCTACCACGAACCAGTGGAGCAATATCTATTCGGAAGAGCAGCAGGACTGGGCCGGGATAGACTTTGGAACAGAGAGGGAAATAGACAGAATCGTCATTTATTTTGTTGAGGATGACGAAAAGATAAGGGCCCCGGAGAAATATATTCTGCAGTATTGGGATGGCAGGGGATGGAAAGAGATACCCAGGCAAAAGAGGCAGTATAAAACCGCGATGGCAAGGAAAGCAAACGAAGTTACCTTCAGGAAGCTGAATACGAGCAAGGTACGGGTTGTGCTTTTTCCGAAGGCTGGTTACAATGTTGGTATAAGTGAGATCGAAGCATGGGGTGATGCTGTTTTTCCAATATCAGTTCCTGACAATATTAATGTAATAAATCTGAATTCAGGGTTTGAAGCGAGTGCTTCATATACTTCACGGTTTGACAGGGTAAGAACCATTATTGACGGAGTGGCTGACCCCAATGGCAGGTGGACCGCTTTTGAATCGCCCAATGAATCAGACTGGGTGCAGGTAGACTTCAATCAAAGGATGTCAGTGAATATGGTCTATATCTATTTTTATCAGGACAATACCAATATTTTTCCGCCGGCGGGTGTGACAATACAGCATTGGAACGGAGAATTGTGGGTGGATGTCGGCAATCAGAGGTCTGTTCCCGATAAGGCTGTGGGTAACGCGCTGAACATCTTTAAGTTTGACGAGGTGAAGACTGACAGAATGAGGGTTATTTTGTTGCATCCTCCTGGTAAATACAGTGGCCTTTATGAAATCGAGTTTTACCGGAGGTAGGTTTTGAGTCAAGGTTTGTAGCTACAAAAAGTTAAATATTGAAAACAGGCTCTTTCTCCTTTTTCAATATCGGCTATTCTTCTATATTCGCCATCCGTAAAAAACGACTAACGACTATTGAAGAATATGAGCACCATTTCGCGGATGAATCGTGGCTGGATTGTTGTATTGGCCGGACTGACCATTAACCTTGCCCTTGGAATTCTTTACTCATGGAGTGTTTTCAAGGACGCCATTCACGACTCTATCAGGCTTGGAGGAGAGGGTGCCTTTGACTGGAATGAGGCAGCTCTCAATGACCCCTATGCAGTTTGCATTCTTGTCTTTGCCTTTACAATGATAATTGCCGGCAGGATACAGGACCGGCACGGGCCCACCATTACCGCAGTAATCGGCGGTGTTCTGGTGGCTATCGGTTTTACTCTGATATCTTTTACAACAAGCTATGCCCTGTGGGTTATTGGTTTCGGTGTACTCGCAGGAATAGGAATAGGGTTTGGGTACGCCTCAGCCACGCCTCCTGCATTTAAGTGGTTTCCTGCCTCGAAAAGCGGCCTGATAGCCGGAATAGTTGTTTCTGGTTTTGGAATTGCACCGGTATATATTGCCCCCCTGGCAACCTACCTTGTCAACAGCTATGGTTTGCAGACTACCATGCTGATATTCGGTATTTCATTTCTTGTAATTCTTTGCGGCTGTGCAATGCTTCTTCAGAATCCGCCAGCCGGTTATGTGCCCCTTGAAAAGACTGACATCAAAGCAGCACGAATCACAGCCAACGGCACGGGACGTGATTTTACTGCACGTGAGATATTCAGATTGCCCTCATTCTACCTTATGTGGTTTATCCTTTTTATTGGCTCAGGGGCCGGGCTGATGGTAATAGGAAGTATATCGGGAATGGCCCGGTACAGCCTGGGGGAAGCGGCTTTCGTTGCAGTAGCAATAATTGCAATTGGAAATGCTTCCGGAAGAATTGTGGCCGGATTTCTGTCAGACCGCATAGGCCGGATACGAACACTCTTCATCCTGCTTGTTTTTCAGGCTTCACTGATGTTTCTGGCTGCAACTGCAATTGGCGATAATACCTCAGCACTGGTGATTGTGCTTTTTGCAACCCTTATAGGCTTCAACTTCGGTACCAACCTCTCTCTCTTCCCAACCCTTACTAAGGTTTTCTGGGGCATGAAGAATTTCGGTGTCAACTATGGATTCATTTTGACCGCATGGGGTGTTGGCGGATTTGTTTTCAGCAGGCTCTCTCAGACACTATTTGCTGCCAGCGGTACCCACAGGCTCTCATTCATAATTGCAGGTATATGTCTTGTTGTTTGTGCAATGCTGGCCCAGATTCTTGGAAGAATTGAGCAGACCACCACGGCGAAGGAAAATGCCAAGGTGATTCCGGCGACAGCCTGAATTGTATGAAAAACTAAACCCCTAATTCGCAATCGAATAAGGGGTCGTCTCTGTAGTCCCACCAGGAATCGAATACTTGCATTCAGTTGCTTTCAGTTACATTGTAAAGCCCTTTAAAACAGGCTTATAAGTTTGTTGCGATAATGTTCAGGTGCAATAGAAAGCATGATAAAGCATAAAATGTTTCAGTAATGTTTCAGTAATATTTCATATTTTTGAAGAATATGGCAACGTTTAATATTGAGCTAAACAGCAAACCCATTAAAGGTAGTAATGAGAAGAACCTTCTGCTCCGTATCACAGTTAAAAGGAAGCACATAAGGTTAAAGCTAATGTATTCCGTACTTCCAAGTCAGTTTAACACAAATGGAAGAGGTTCAAAGTATATAAGAGCAGCCCACCCTGAGCACGCTCGGATTAACAATTACATTAGTAAAATGATCCTTCTGGCAAAGGATGTGGTGACAAAGTTGGAGACTGAAGGTAAATCTGTTTCACTTCAGGCTATCCGTGCAAAGGTTCTGCAACCTAAGTCAACTGATTTTTTCCTATTCGCACAGCGATTTCTTGATGAACAGAAAAAGCAAGGTAATGCAGGAAACTACAAGAAATACAGGACAGTGATCAATTCGTTAAAGGAGTTTCATGCTAGTAACCAACTATTTTTTGATGAGCTAAATCAGGATTTTCTTTTCCGGTATGAGTCATTTCTCAGGAAGAAGGATTCAGCACAAACTACCATACATTCTTATCTTGGTAGAATAAGATCTCTTTTTAATAAAGCGATAAGAGCAGGGGTAATCGATAGAAGCATTGATCCTTTTAGTAACTATAAACTACAGCAAGGAAGTGTTGAAAAGGAAAGGTTATCAGAAGATGAAATAACGAAGATTGAAAAGCTCAACCTGCCGAAGGATAATCTTCTCTGGCATGTCAGAAATGCTTTTTTGTTCTCTTTTTATAATGCTGGAATAAGGATAAGCGACATTTTACTACTCACCTGGGATAATGTTCAAAATGGCAGGCTGAACTATAAAATGTACAAAACAGATAGATTTCATTCTTTAAAGCTAAAGGAGAAGCCTTTACATATACTGGAACAATATAAGGGGACAAATAGTACCCATATTTTCCCCTTCTTATCCGAAAGGTACGATTATTCCGACCCAATGTTTCTGCATGACAAAATTGTGTCAAGGACAGCCCTCATTAACAGGTATCTTAAGAGAATAGGGCTGTTGGCAGGTATAAACAAGAAGATTACCACACATACTGCCAGGCATTCTTTTGCAGATATTGCACGTCAGAAGACAGATAATATTTATAACTTGTCGAAGACATTAGGGCATTCAAGTATAAAGGTAACAGAAGCCTATCTGGCATCTTTTGATGAGAATGCGGTTGATGATACACTTGATAGTATGTTTAGTAATTAACAACAATGAAAGAACTGTATTTAGCGCTCGAGAACTTAGAAGTTTTCTTTAACACCATATATGTTAGTCCGTTATATATAGAAAACCATAATCAAGAGATTGATGTAAAGGATAATAAGTCTTTCATTGGAGTAAAAGTAAACGGTTATGCAAGTTTAGACAGTTATAAAAAGACTCTCTCAAAGTGTAAGCAGAATATTAAAACCGAGTTTTCCAAGCTTGAGTCGAGCCGCCCAAACAAAGACCTGATATTTCTGTGTAGTGAAATCTTAGATCATTTAAGCGTAATGAAGAGTACCCTTATTATAAGTGAGTACAGTACTGAGCAGAAACCTCTAGTTTTTATTGGAGATACATTGCTTCAAAGAACTGCAATTATTACGAGCAAAGCTATCAAGATTCATGAAGAAGTGATTGATAAGTATTACCCTGATGAGGGGGAGGCTTGCTTTAGTGAATTAGACGGTGAAATATCTGATTTCCTTTGGATTCAGTATCAAACTGTCGATTCCCTTATCAATTATTATACTGATTTTCAGAAAGCTTATGGGTTTTCCTCTTATTCTGCCGAACTGGGCCACTTTGTTCCGTCCAAGAAGACATTTGGATACAATGATGCTGATGACATTCGTTCCAGCCTATTATTGAATGGCGTTATAGAGACAAATGATCATCATAACTTCAGGAGGCTGTTTAATCGAGAAAACAAGGACCTTACAGAGCCAATAGTGTGGATTGGTAAGGAGTCAATATTAAAATACTTCATTAAGACCCTAAAAGACAAGGGCTTAATAGAGCCTTGTGATGCATGGATTGTAGCCTCTCGATGCTTTAAAATCAGGAAGAATGGAAAAGAATTATACATAGTCCCGTCAAAGATTTCTAGGACTAAAGAACCTAAAACCGGGATTAACTACAAATCTTTTAATAAAGTCTTCAACTTTTTTAAGTAACCTATTCGTACCGTAGTTTATACTACGTTAGGTAAGTTTTATTTGTTGCTTACCACCCCTAACAGCATGAAATACATATATATGCAAATCAGCCTATATTTTCTTGTCGTACTACCAAATACGTAAAGGATTTTGAGGTAAAACAAATGGAAATTGCGCCATAATCAATTAACAAATGCTTATGGAACAAAGGATTCTATTATTAACCTCAAAAGAAGTCTGCGAGATTTTAAAGATCTCAGTAAGAACTTTACAATCCTGGAGAAACAGGAGATTAATCTCTTTCTATCAGTCTGGTAGGAAGATTTACTACAGATATTCAGATATTGCCGATTATCTGGATAGGCATCATGTAAAATCCTGTAACCTGAAAGGAAGCCTATTATGAAGCCGTTCTTTAAAATTGACGGTAGCAAGGTTAAAATATCTTCTACTGACTATGTAAATTTCTTTCGAGAAATTGGCGTTCGGAAGTATAGGCCGACAGAGAGAACTCCCAGCAACATCTATGTCTTGGTTACCGATAACAAGGTAACTATCCTTAACGATCAGGAAATACTCAAAAAGCTTTTCGACAGCTTGGAGACGTTTCAATTCAAAA
>CAYUOS010000053.1:0-20100 GCA_964446435.1 uncultured Rikenellaceae bacterium
ATATTTTCCGTCAGGACTGACCGATGGTGAGAGATTCATCCTTCCGGCGTTCCTGCCGAAAGTAATCTTCCTGCCCGTCTGGCGGTCGAGGGTATCTGTCAGCAATGGCCTGTAATGAGTCTCCATTGCACTTTTCCACATACCCGAGAATGTCTTGTCGTCAAAACCCAATACCGTTCTGAAAGCCCTCTCATGGCCTGTCTTTGCAGTCTCCCTGAAAAGCTGTATTACTGTCGAATCTCCCCATGTCTTGCCAATCATGGCAATTACTGCATGACCATATCTGTAAGGGAAATATTTATAGCTTCTGGTCATGTCCCTGATGGTGGGAATATCGTTGCTCAGAACAGCATCTCTCATCCACATTGCTGTATGCGGGTCGACACTGCCAATCGAAAAATACTCTGCCATTCCCTCTACCATCCATAAAGGAAGGTTAGATACCCTTGAGAGGTTCAGTGAATCAGTGTTTGTGATCATGTTGAACTGGAAGGCATGCACCAGTTCATGACCGATTATGTGATCTGTCTGTGCAAATGACGGAAACAGCGGCATAATTACCCTGTTCTTGAAAGCTTCGGTAACACCACCCACACTTTCACCCAGTATTCCCGATACTGCCGTTGTCTGCTGGAACTCTGCATGTGTCTCGTACAGAAGCAGGGGATTTCGCTGCCTCAGGGTGTCGCTGAAGACAGACTGCAGGTGATTGTACCATGCCTCGCTGCGTCTTGCGACCATCTTCAGAACAGAATCATTCTCGAGATAATGGTATATCTCAAAATTAGGTGTCTGGTAGACGCTGAAGTCAAACACCCTGTATGATGGTTTATTCCTTCCAAAATATTGGGCCCCGGCCTTCTGGCCTGTCAAAATCATCATTATTACCAGAGCCCCTCTTATCAGGTGGCCAGACAGCTTTACAACAACTCCACTTTTCATAGTACCCTCCTTTCATTCTGACAACATGTTGGCATTCAGTTAAGTAAATGCCCTTAATTGCTGTTTTATATGTCCTCAGATCAGGTTGTTGACAGTAAAGCTGCATTCAAAAAAAATGCCAAAGTTCAGGGACTATACACCTGCCACGCGACGTTTATATTCTGCAGGCGCAGCATCAATGAAATTTTGTGCCACCAGGGTCGATACCTGTAACAGGTATAGCTGTCTGTATCTATAATGTTGTATGGAACTATTCAGGCAGGCGTGATCTCCCAAACAAAAACCTGTTTTCTGTCAATCCTGGTTTTCAGTTTCAGTGTGTTGCCTGAGCTCCTCTGGCGTGTGCGGGTGTCTGCTATAACATCTCTGAGAGTATAATTACCGCTGGCAGGTACTTTAAGATCAATCTCTATCTCCTCCATGTTGTCGCTGTGGTTGATTATAAACATGAGGTATCCGCGGGAATTCTCCTGCAACCTGACTTCAACCTGTGACGACCTCCTTCCATCAAGGGAAGTTGTGAATGGACGTTCAATCTTTGCCCAGTCGGCGAGGTTAACAAAGAACCTGTCGTTGAAAAGGTCGGGCTCGGGAAAGCTGGCCATGCCAAGATATGTGCCTGCAAGCATGGCATTGCCCTTGCCGTAACGGCTTGTCACGATTGCCGGCTGACCCTGTGGTGTTGTTGCAAGAACCTCAACAGTTCCCTTTTCAAGAGGCTCGAGTGACTGCACATGCAGAGACCCCTTCAGCAGGTCGCCTGCTTTCATTCCGGCCAGGGCCGGATGTTTCGTTGCGGTGACTGTCAGGTTCAGGGTTTCCCGCATGCGTATCTCATACTCCCTTACACCGAAGACCTCGTGGAGTCCCAATCCTGGTATTATCTCAGAAGAGAATCCCCTGTCATCGTTCCACGCGAGCCGTGCCTCGCAAAGCACATAGCCGCCACTTCTTACGAATTCGCGCAGGCCGTTTGCCGCTTTTTCGGTAAACATAATAGGGTAGGGAACGATAACCAGCCTGTATTGTGAGAGGTCATTGTTTTCAAGGTGTTCACGATGAATGAAATCGACAGGAATATTATGGTTTGCGAATGACTGGAAGTATCCAATCAGAGAATTGGTAAGTGCCGCCGGGTAGTCCCGTCTCTGCATTCCTCCCACCATCTGGGTAAGAGGGTTGTATACGATGCCGATCTGGGCCTTTACCGGTGTTGATGACAGGAAAAGCTCCTGGTTGCGGTCAACAACTGCTGCCAGTTCACCTGCCTTTCGGGCACGGTCTGTAAGTGTTCCGTCAAGGTTTATCAGTCCGTAACCTCCTGCTTCATAGCCTGACGACATGGGGTAGTATGCATAGATATTGATTCCCTTTGCTCCTTTGGCAACGGCCGACCATGCCCATATCCTGTGGTCATCAGCGGTTACCGGATCGCTTATGAGCAGTGAGATTGTTCCCAGTCCGGCCTGTAGTTCACCCACATACCAGCCTCCCTTTTCGCGGTTTGCACTGCGGGTAAAGTCCATCACGGTGCGAAGGGTTGTTACTGACCATGCCCTGTCGGGATGGTTATGCCTGGGGTAGATCGATACACCGTAATAGTCGAGAGGGCGGGCCATCAGGAAATCGTCTGTGGCTCCCGCTCCCACATGTGGAGACTGAAAAAGGGACGCACCGACTGCATGGGCTGTTATCAGATGAACCTGATCACCTCTTCTGATTGCATCGTAGCGCGCCTTCATATCCTCCACCAGCTTTTCGTAAATGAAGGTTTTCCAGTCTATAAAGTCGGTATAGCTGAGTATTGTGCTGAACCTGGGAGGGTCTACCTGTTCCCAGCTGGTGAATTTGCGATACCATGCCCTGTTCAGGTTGTCAAGTGAACCGTATTTTGCCATCAGCCAGTTTCTGAACCTGGCTCTGGTTCCGGGGCAGAAGCAGAATTGCACGTTAGGGATGTAATCGAGAGAAGCCCAATTGATTATATGTGGCTCGCTCCAGAGGTCCCAGCCAAAAAGACTCGGGTACTCAGAGGCCACCCTTGCTGTTTCGGTGTAGAAACCGAGCACCGCCTCCTCAACGTCATGGTTGTCGGTACAGGCTCCCGGTGCAGCCTGCGGAAACACCTTGTCGCCACTCTGTGCCTCAAAAAGGGCATGGGGGAATTCTCCGGCAACCCAGTCGGGAGCTGAATCGACATACATCTGTATGAATACCCTCAGTCCGACCTCCTCTGCCAGCCGCATCAGCATCCGAAGGTTGCTGAAATCGAATCTTCCTCTCTCAGGCTCACATGCTGCCCACTCAACCCATGTTCTTACAGTGTTGAATCCCAGCGCCTTTATCTGCCTGAGGTCGCGAAGCCATTCCTCTTCTGAGCCCTTCGTTATTTCAGAGAGCATGGGCGCCCTGGCCTTGCCTCCGCTGTACCAAACCGAGAAGGGAAAGAAATCTGCACTGGCGGGCCTTGCCCCCGGCTGAGCGAGACCCTGGCCTCCCGTCAGTATAATCATCGACAAACCAACAATACAGGTTGCTGTAAGTTTCATACGTTTTTGATTTTATAAGTGCATGGCAACACCGGTCTGGTGTTTCCGGTTCTACGAATATAATACAATAAATGCAAACCCCGAATAGGATTAACAGATGTAGTTATTTCGGGTGGTTTTGTTAAATTTGTCTGAGTTATAACCTTTCCCAAAAATCAATCACCATGAACAGAAAGTATCTCCTTCTCCTCCTTCCTTTAGCTATCCTGGGGGTTTTTACGAAGTGTTCCACAACAAGGCCACTGGTTACAGGCGACCCGTCGGGCCGTACACCTTCAGCAGTTCGTGAATTCAGGGCTGCATGGGTGGCTACCGTTGCCAATATCAACTGGCCCAGCAAACCCGGAATACCTGTGGAGCAACAGAAGCGTGAAGCCCTCGAATTGCTTGATATGCTTCATGAGAATAACTTTAATGCAGTGGTATTTCAGGTGAGGCCTAAGTGCGATGCTCTTTACCGCAGCGACCTCGAGCCCTGGTCATACTACCTCACAGGAGAGCAGGGAAAGGCACCTGATCCATACTACGATCCTCTTGAGTTCTGGATTGAGGAAGCCCACAAAAGAGGTATTGAGCTTCATGCATGGCTTAATCCCTACAGGGCGCATCATGTCTCTGGCGGACCGGTCTCGGAAGCCTCAATAGTTAAGAGAAAACCTGAGCTCGCCCTTTTCCTCGAGACAGGATACTGGTGGCTCGATCCGTCGCTGAAGGGTACGCAAGACCATTCATATGAGGTTGTCATCGACCTGGTGCGCAGGTATGACCTTGACGGCATCCATTTTGACGACTATTTTTATCCCTATCCTGATTACAATAATTTCAAGGACTTTCCCGACGATGCAAGCTGGGAGGCCTACAAGCGAAGCGGAGGAAAGCTTTCGCGCAGTGACTGGCGTCGTGAAAGTGTGAATACTTTCATTGAAAGACTCTACAAGGGTATCAAGGCTGAGAAACCCCATGTGAAATTCGGTCTTAGCCCGTTCGGAATCTGGAGGCCGTACAATCCGCCAGCTGTAACCGGCTTTGACCAGCATGAGGTACTATTTGCCGATGCGCGCCTCTGGCTGAACAAGGGATGGATAGACTACTATTCGCCACAACTCTACTGGCCCGTGGGTCAGCTTCAGCAGAGCTATCCGGTACTACTGGGCTGGTGGGCTGACGAGAATAAAAAGAACCGCCACCTGTGGCCGGGAATCAGCATTGACAGGTTCCAGGGCGACAGGGCAATCGATGAGGTGACGAGCCAGATAATGATAGCCCGTGGAATGCTGCCAAACAGCCCCGGGGTTATTCACTGGAGCATCGGGCCGCTGATAATGTCACCCTCACTTGCGAAGGCAATGTCTTCAGGCCCGTACCAGAAGCAGGCACTGGTTCCACCTTCACCGTGGCTGTCGGCAAAGACACCGGTCGCGCCCGAGGTGGCATTGTTCACTGTACATGACTCGGTGAGAGTTACATGGACGCATCCACATAGCGGCAACATTGCAAGGTACGTGGTCTATTACCGGTACGGATCGTCATGGAGCTACCAGATTATGGGTAAGGGTGCCACATCGGCTGATCTGCCGGGCTTTTCAGTCAACAGAACGCTGCTGAATACTCTTGATCCTGCAACTTTCAGCAATATGAGAGAACTGCTCACCCCATTGCAAAGCGTAGCCGTTTCTGCCGTCGACCGCTTTGGTAATGAGAGCCTCATAACAGAATATCCCGTAATGAACCTCTCCTTCAGCAATGCCCCTAATCTTGAGACGATACTGGCACGTCACCCGCGGTCTGCGCGTCCGGCAGCCTACAGGGCCCCGGCGGTGCAGCCTGGCATCGATGTGCTGATAGAAGACCACATTGACCTGATAAGGGGCAAGAGGGTAGGGCTGATCACGAATCCTTCGGCCGTCGGTTCCGACATGAGAACCACTCTCGACATTCTTGCAGGAACCGAGGGTGTTAACCTTGTGGCACTCTTCGGTGCGGAGCATGGGGTGCGCGGAGCACTTGAGGGTCGAATAATACAGGAGGGTGAACCTGACCCCATTACCGGAATTCCGGTTTACAGTCTCTATGGTGATACTGATGCCCCGAAGCAGGAGTGGCTGGAAGGACTTGATATACTGATTTTTGACATACAGGGTGTAGGCTCATCATGGTATACATACAAGTATTCAATGTCATTTGCGATGGAGGCAGCGGCAAAAGCAGGCATAAAGTTCATGGTGCTTGACAGGCCAAACCCGTTGAACGGTCGTATCGTGGAGGGTCCGTATCTCAACCTTGGCCGCAGGTTCCGCCACCCGTTGCCATTGCGTCACGGAATGACCTACGGAGAACTTGCAACCATGTGGAACGATACCGAGGGTTACGGAGCCGATCTTATCGTTATCAAGATGAAGGGCTGGCGCCGTTATATGCCATGGAATGAGACAGGTTTGCTATGGGTAATGCCTTCACCGAATATGCCGACAGATGAGACGGCCATGGTCTATCCCGGGCAATGCCTCTTTGAAAGGTCGAACATGTCTGAGGGCAGGGGCACAAGCAAGCCATTCATCATCACCGGTTCAACATGGGTCGATGCCGAAGCCGCGGCGGCCGATCTCAACAGCCGCGGTATTCAGGGAGCCATCTTCAGGCCTGTGCATTTCATTCCCGGCAATTACGGCGGGTATGCGAACGTGCGGGGCAAGCCCTGGGATAAGATGAGCGGTGGTGTTGAAATAATGGTAACAGACTTCCGCAATTTCAGGTCGGTAGAGACATCACTGCATATAATCGATGCTTACCGGAAAACCAATCCAGACTCACTGGTATGGTCACCACCCCCGGTGCTTAAGATGCTTGAGGAACCAGGGGTCACCGTAAAGCAGGTCGTTGAAGCCAGCCAGAATGAGATAGCAGACTTCATGGCAATAAGGCAGAAATACTTACTCTACAGATAGAATGGAAATGAGAACACTCTTAAGGTTATCGTTGGTGTTTGCCTTTGCATTCACACTTGCAGGGTGCAGGACAACCACAATAATTCAGACCTCCGTGCCTGAGCCACTACCCGTGGTGAAGGTTCCCGGAAAACTAAACGGGTATTTCCTTGCCCCGGTTTGGGAAGGCATCGACAAACTACCGGATTTTGCCGCCGGAATTCGTCTGGGTATCGAGACAGCTTCAGCAGAAGGGTATAATTCCGTATTTATCAGACTGGATGGAATACTTGCCGAGGTTGAGGAGATCGGAGACTACGCAATAGAATTGGCCCGCGATAATGGCCTGAAACTTTTCTTTATAGCTGACCTGATTGCACCTCCTCAAAGTAATGGCATGACGACCTTTCCCGAGGTGAAAAGCCGGCTTAAGGAGTCGGTTGAAAATCTGATATCACGTTATTATATTGACGGATTGTGTTTTGAGGTGCCGGGTAGTTGGCATGGCTACTTCCGGTATGATGGCTTCCTGCTGCAGGATTTTGCCGGCGACAGTATCGCAACCGGTATCGGCCGGGAAGAGTGGGTAATCAACAGGGTGACCGATCTTCTTGAAGATGCATTCACAGAGGCAATGCTTATCAAGCCGTACCTTATAAGCACGGTCAGATCGACTGAACCGGCACCGTCACTCCTGTACACAAGATTGCTTGAAAGCGGAATTGCAGATGCTGTGATTCCGGGTTTTGTAAGGGAGGGAGCTCAACCTGATTCTTCAGATTACCTGTACCCCTCAGCAATCCGTATCGGCTACAGGCTGAAACAGATTACACCGCAGCATGTATTCGGACTCGATTTGTCGGGAATACTCGAAGGAGCCGCTGCCGGTGCGAAGGTTATCATGCCTGATCCTGGAGGCAGGGTGAAAATTGCCGATAGTGAGGGAAAAATAGGTTTCATAAGCAAAGTGACAGATAGCGTAAGGCTTGAAACCGCTGCCGGCAGGGTATCAATCTCAACCTGGGACTGGTCAGTACCTTATAATTATGCTCTGATGCCCGGCAACAGGGTTGAGCGTCGTTCGCCATGGATAGAGTTCAGGCGCACTCCCCCTGAATACACAAACACTCCTGACTTTGACCTTCTCTGCAAAAGTGAGTATCCTTCAACAGTTAAGATCAACGGCGAGGAGGTGAAGCAATATAAGACCGGAATCTTTTTCAACCGCATAACCCTTAAGGAGGGAGTCAACAGGGTCAGGGCCTCGGTCATCACCGCCAACTCTGAGACGGCGTTCTATGAACAGGAGTATTTCTATGAAAAGGTCGACCGTACAAGGCAGCCATTCCCCTTGTGGATTGATACCCGCTCGGTTGATCCCTCCTATGACCTCGAACTTATTCCCGAAGATGTTATCAGGATCAGTTTTCAGGGTTCAAAGGGTCAGGAGGGGGAAGTGGCCTTTAAGCAGGGAGACCTGGCAATAAGATGCCTGCGCCGCGATTTTGTTGATTACAGCCTTTACCAGGCCGATGTTCCGGTGACGCTGCTGCCGGTTGGAGTTGATTGTCAGATAGTTCTGAGACTCAGACCGACAGAGCAAGGTCTCGGTCATAGCCAGTTTGAATATACAACCGGAACCAGTATAACGGTAAGATTTCCCGATGAATATCCTCTCTTAAGGGTAACCCGCGAGAATTCACGACTGATTTACAATCTGGGAGCACCCCGCCTGGGAGGACCTATCAGGGCTGAAATCGGCCCGGGGGTTATAATGAAGGCTAATGGCCGTTTTGGTGAGAACTACCGCGTGAGCCTCAGCAGGGCAGAGGAGGGGTTCATTCACCGAAGTGAGGTGGAAAGGCTGCCTGCTGAAACAGTCAGGCCTTCATACTACATTACCAGCATGTCATGCGGTCCGTCATCAGGTGCAGATATTCTTACCATTCCCTATCTCGAGCCTGTGCCTTATGAAATTTATCCCGAGCCTGCTTTGAACAGGCTTACGATTACACTCTTCGGGGCACAGACCAGCAGTACATGGATTACCCACCGTCAGGGTCTGAGAATGATTGACAATATCACATGGCAGCAGACCACCCCGGAAACCTACCAGGTGTATGTAAATCTCAATACCAATGAGTTATGGGGTTATGACCTTAGAGTCGAGGGTCAGAGGCTTGTGCTCAGGGTTAAGTATCCGCCGAAGTTTGAGGTTGGAAACGCCAGGCCTCTTGAGGGCCTGAAGATTGCCATAGAGGCAGGCCACGGAGGAAGTAATCCCGGTGCAATAGGTCTTTCGGGGCTGCTTGAGAAGGATATAAACCTTGACCTCTCGTTCAGGCTTGGCGAACTGTGCGCAAAGATGGGAGCAGAGATAGTGCAGGTAAGGGACTCTGACATCGACATGACTCTTATTGAGAAACGCGACAAGGCTATAAGCTCAGGAGCCGATATTCTTATCAGCATTCATGCCAATGCCGGAGGTACCGGTTATCTGCAGGTAGCGGGTACCAGTACATACTGGCACAATCCTTTCTGGGCTCCGCTGGCAACGACAATCTATGATCGTCTTCTTGAACTGGGCCTTGCCGAATTCGGTGTTGTCGGATCGTTCAACTATACCGGAATCAGGCTTACCCAGATGCCATCTATCCTTGTCGAGCAGGCTTTTATGTCTCATGCTGAAGATGAAGAGAAAATGGCCGATGCTGGCTTCAGACAGCAGATGGCCGTAAAGATATATGAGGGTCTGGTTGATTATCTAAGACTAATAGGCAGGTAGTAATCAAGAAAAAAGACAGGAGTGTATGTGCCTAACCGCGACATACACTCCTGCAAAACCTAAACCTGGTAAATTACCTTAAGGCCGGTAATTACCAAACCTGAATTAAGGCACAATTATCTCAACCTTGATATCATCAAGGAATATCCTGTTCTTGCCTTCACCCACACCAACCAGGTAATAGTCATACCCCAGGAACATAATCTGTGTTGCTGAGGTTGCTCCGGTAATGGTGAATGACCTCTTGGCGGCAGGATCGTTCCACAATGCCACACAATAGGCAGGTACGTTCTCAGCGGGCCAGACTGGCCAGTTGTCTATGACGAACTGGGTCTGGCTTACGGTACCCGGACCGATGACACTTACCATAAGGAAGTTGTCATCCCTTGTCCCGGTTGCTGTCATATATGGAATAGCCTTGAAAGTAACCTTTACATTCTGAGTTCCGGTGATCTTTGACAACGGAGGAGAAATCAGGTCGCCACCATAACCTGTTTTTCCAAGTTTCACGAATCCGGGTCGGGCATAAACCAGCGGTGTATTACCGCTATTCGGGGTAGTGTTTACCGTGCTTGTCCAGCCCCTGTCCTTCTCAGCCTGTGTCCAGGAATCAATACGGGTTTCTCCGGTTGTGGTATAGAACACCACATTGCCATAGGTAAGCCAGTTGAAGTTCTCCTCAAGGACAACTGTCCCGGGTGACTGGTTGAGAACAACAGTTTCAGATACTGCCGGGAATTCTGTCGCCGTGATTGTCAGGGTCACCATCCTCGGATCGACACTGGTGTTTTCTGCGGCTGTAAGGACTATCTGTCCTGTAGTGACCGACTTCTCGGTAAGCCAGTCTGTGGCAGATAGCGAATAGGTCCATGCCACGTTTGAGTTTACGTTTATCGCTACATCACCACCGATTGCAGGTACTGAGAGCTGTGGTGGAACGATGATATAAGGCACATTACCCTCCTGATCGACCCTGAAGAGAACAGGTTGTTCGGTTCCGTCGACCACGAATGCAAAATTCATTGTACGCGGGTAGAATGTCGGATTTTCGTTGACAATTATCTTGAAAATGCCATCGTCTTCTCCCTCATCCGGAAATGACCTTGCCCAATCTGCCCCATCCTGAGCAACTACCTGCCAGGGGCGGTTTGAGCGTACAACATAGCTCTCGGTCTTACCGCCGCTGTTTACTGAAAGCCCTGTCGGGTTACCTTCAATCGTGAAATAGGGCGGACCCTTTTCCGGTTCCTTGTTACATGACAGCATAAGGAACATTGAAATGATCATCAGTGATAGGATCATTCCAGCACTTTTGCTATTTAAGAAACTTCTTGTTTTCATCTCTGTTGCTTTTAATGATTATTTGCCACCTGCAATTGCCTGCTTACTCCACCATACCGGGGTCTTCATGTCATTCGGTCCCCCCATGATATTCAGGGCTTCGTTTACATTGGTGGTGTTGGTTGACATTGTTACATTCGGGTAACCGAATCTGGTTGGCAGAATGTTGTCATTGTAGATTGTGCCTTCTCCGATAGTCAGCACCGGGTAACCGGTCCTGCGATACTCATGATAAGCCTCCATGCCCACCCAGAAGAGTGCCAGGTACTTCTGATTGCCAAGAAACGCTTCCTTGTTTGTCGCCAGGTCCCACGAACCGAGCGGCGATGCCAGATAAGTATCTACCTCACTGGTGGTTATCGACACCGGGGGATCAGCGAAGGCTCCCTGTGCCGACCACTTCTCCATTGAAGCCCTGACTGCTGTCTCATAGTAGTTCTTTGCTGCTGTGGCCCCACCAGGTATCAGTCCCTTCAGAGCCGCCTCGGCAAAGATGAACTGAACCTCTGCATAATCCATATATGTAGCCGGAGCGTCTCTCCTGCAAAAAACACGATGATTCAGCCAGGAGGTACCCCTGTCAACAGTACTTCTCTCCTGCTCGGTGCAACCTGAAACTGTACCTATCCATATATTATCGGGATTAACGGCTACAACGGGATTCTTCTTGCCAATTATCGGCAGTCTCGGATCAACATAAATCTGGTTGCCCATGCCGTCTGTCTGTACGGTCATGCCTATCAGCTGCCTTGTGAGTTTTCTGCCACTCGATGTGAATTCACTCTCGGTGGTGAGACCAAAGTTGCTGATGTATGGATCATTGCCTGAGAAATTGACAGTGGCATTATGGGCATTTGAGGTGAATACCGGATACTTTGCAGAATTATTAATAATCTCTGCCATTTTTGTGCCTGCATTCATTTCGGTACGACCACTTACTCTGCAGAGGAGCCTGAGATAGAGTGAGTTGTTGAATCTCCTCCATGCGGCCATATTGCCTCCGTACATACCATCCATATTCGGGTTAAGGAACACCGGGTTGGTTGCATAAAGATCGTTAGCAGCCTCAAGATCAGCGAACATTAACTGGTATACCTCCTTCTGGGTGTTGAATCTGGGAGTAAGTGTCCCTCCCGGTTTCCTGCCTGTAAAAGCATCTTCATAGGGAATGCTTCCGAACATATCGGTGGCATTGGCAAAAAAGAGAACCTTGAAGGTGAGTGCGATCGCTTCAAGTGAACGGTCGTTCTGATCCTTGGCGAGGTCATACATGTGTGCAATATTCCTGCCATAGGTTGCATAGTGGTTCCAGAATCCATACCAGTCTCTTGAATCCTCAAGAAAGTACAGGTGTTCCCTGCGGGTAACACCCCCTGTATGTGCTGTGAACTGTATCAGCTCGTTGTTGTAATACCAGGTGCGGTTGAGCCACTGGTTTGCCGAGTTGTAAAGTATCGGTTCAAACATGCCAGAAGCCTGGATCATGCCTACTACCGTACGGTTCGGGTTTGTATTGATCTGTTCAAAATCTTTCGTGCACGAATATAGCATTCCAAGCACTAACCCGCATATTCCTATAATTCTGATTTTTTTCATCTCTGGTGATTTTTACGGTTAGAACGATAATCTCAGGTTTACACCTGTGGTTCGTGTCATCGGAAATGATCCTGATTCAATGCCGTTAAAGACATTGGTGCCCTGCATCATACCTCCCTCGGGGTCGAAATGAGGCCATCTGTCCCATGAGAACAGGTTGGTTGCAAAAACAGCTATGCTCGCTCCCTGAATTACTCCTGTTCTGGCTGCTAACCTGTTCGGAAGTGCATATTCCAGTCTCAGTTCCTTAAACTTGAGGAACGAGGTGTTGAAGGTGTGTGCCTCGCCATTATATCTGTCAAGAGTCAGTGCCTGATAGTAAGTATAGATATTGTTCGTAACCGTATTGTTTGGCTGCACCAGCGTGGTTCCGTCCTCATTTGTTGCCAGTATGTTTACGCCACTGGCAACGATGCCGTCATAACGGCCCGGCAGAGAGTTCTTAAGCTTGCCCTGATATGAGAGTATGCCGTGTGTTACAGAGAACCTGTTGCCTCCCCACTGGTAAGAGAAGTTGGCATTAAGGGTGATACTCTTATACCTGAATGAGGTGCTGAAACCGCCTCTCCAGTCTGGATTGACCTTTCCGAGGAAATTGTTTGCAGTGGCATTCAGTGTGGGAAGTCCTGTTGTCTGGTTTATGATTACCTGGCCTGAGCAATCAATCCTGTTGCCTGAATCATCAATGTAATATGAACCTTCCGGAGCTTTCCTCAGCGCAAATCCATACAGCTGGTACATCTCCTGTCCGACATAAGAATAGACATGAAGCCTTCCACCTATTGTTGTTCCCATATCGGTTGACAGCGGGGTTTCGGGATCCCATCCTTCCTGGAGGCTTACCAGTACAGTCTTGTTCTTCGACCAGTTGAGGTTCATATCCCACCTGAAGTCATTCGTTCTTACCGGTGATCCGTAAATCGCCAGCTCAATTCCCTTGTTGTTTATTTCACCGGCATTTATCCTCATTCCTGAGGCACCTACAATCGGATCCACATCAACCGAAACAATCTGGTTGGTAGTTGACGAGTTGTATAATGCAAGATCAAACCCAAGGCGGTTCCTGAAGAATTTTGCATCAAGGCCCAACTCCCAGCTTTCAACGTTTTCAGGCTTGATCATCGGGTCTGGAATTGTTCCGGGGAGTGTATATCCTCCACTGATTGATGATGCATTGTAATACTGGTCGAGAGCATATGGGCTGGTATCGTTACCAACATTGGCCCATGAAAGGCGCATTTTGGCAAATGATATAGCCGGTACGTTTGCCTGCAGGTTGAACAGCTGGTCAAGCAGTATGCTGGCAGCTACTGAAGGATAGAAATATGACCAGTTACCTCTTGCCAGAGTACTTGACCAGTCGTTCCTTCCGGTGATATCAAGATAGAAGGTGTTGTCCCATCCGAATGAGGCAAAACCGTAAAGGCTGTTGACAACCTTGTTGCTCCTGTAGTTGGTTGGGTTTGGTATCACACCGGGAGGTATGTTCGAGGTGTGGTAAACACCCGGAATGTCAAGTTCATTCAGCTGAATGATGTTGTTGAAGTATTGCGATACCATGTTGTTTCCACCGAAAGCGAATGATGACGAGAGTCTGTTGGCAACGAGGTCTCTTTCATACTTAAGCAGGAAATCGCTGTTGAACTCGTAGTTGGTGAGTGTCTGTTCGCGATAGAATCCGCGTTCCCATCCAAATGTCATATTTGGTTTTCTCTGGGTGCGGAATTCCATTCCCATATCCATTCCCGACCTGAGATCGAGTGTCAGGCCCTCTGCCAGGTTTAACCTGAATCCCAGCGACCCGAATACCCTGTCCTTATCAGTACTGTTGAGTTCTTCGTAAAGAACCCTGTATGGGTTATATGAGCCCGTACCTGCAAAGACAAGGCTGTTTCCGTTCTGTGAGATAGTTGAGTTTCTGTTTATGGCATTGAATCTTCCCTCAAAGTATTCGCTTTCCCAGTCCTTCATTGAGTTGGAGTTGTAACCCCACATCAGGTTGTACATAACCGTTGTCTGGTGATAACCGGCCATAGGCATGTTGTCGCTGTCGGTACGATAGTAGTTTACCTTTGAGTTGAATTCAATCCACTTGTTAACGGGAGTCTCGAAAGAGAATGAGTATGACTGCCTGTTAACTCCGGTATTTGGCAGAATCCACTGATTTCTTATGTCAGAAGCTGAGAACCTGATATTCTTGCCTGCTCCGTCGCTGCCAATTACAGCCACTGAGTTGCTGTAGGTCACACCATTTCTGAATATTCCGGTAAACCAGTCATCCTGGTAAACGAATGGTGTCTGCACTATTTCACCTGTCTCCCAGTTCTTTCCTGCGTACTGGTATCGAAGCTTGTTCGGGCTGAACTTCTCACCCCAGGCATACCTTGACAGGTTCCTCGGTGGAAAGTCTGTGGTTCCGACAAGCGATGGGTCAAGTGTCCAGAAATTATACGGATTGAGTCCCATATCGGAACCTGAACCGTATTCAGTCTGGAATTCAGGCCAGAATCCGGGAGACTCAACTGCTACCGATGAATTGACTGTCACCCCGATGCCCTTTTGTGTACGGCCTGATTTGGTGGTTATAACTACGGCACCGTTTGCAGCCCTTGAGCCATAAAGGGCAGTTGCTGCCGGTCCTTTAAGAATTGTCACTGATTCAATGTCTTCGGGATTGAGGTCGCTGGCTCCGTTACCGAAATCAACAGGGAAGAAAGCCCCTGAGTTAGTATAACTACTGCTTGATGTTGTGGCTGTCGTTCCTGACCTTATCGGAACCCCGTCAACCACAAAGAGAGCTTCATTGCTTCCGTAGTTGAGTGACTGGTCGCCCCTGAGGGTTACTCTCAGTGAGTTTATAGGGCCGGTATTTGCACCGCTGAAGGTCAGTCCTGCAACTTTCCCTGCCATATTGCTAAGCCAGTTGTTTGATACCGACTGGGTGAGGTCTTCGTTGCCGATTTTGGTTACCGCATACCCAAGCGATTTCTGTTCGCGGGTAAGGCCCAGGGCAGTAACAACTACTTCATCTACCCTGATTGCTTCCTCCTGGAGGGTTACGTTTACCACTGATCTGTTACCCACCTCTATCTCCTGGGTCACATATCCGATGAACTGAATCACCAGCACGGGATTCTGTCCCGATACCCTGAGCCTGTAGGTTCCATCAGCATTTGTACTGGTACCTGTAAATGTACCTTTCTGCATTACCGCTGCTCCAAAGACAGGGGTAATGCCGTCAGGCTCAAATACAGTACCTGTCACTTCCCTCTCCTGTGCCATCAGTGGCAGGCATGCCAGCAGAAGCAGCCAGGCGGCAAGCAAATTCTTAAGTTCTGGTCTGAGTTTCATAGATTAACGTATTAAGTTGATTTTACAATGGTTATTGCATCGCATGGGTGAGGTCTTTTGGCCTGGTCATTGTTTCACTATAGACATTGCCAAAACGGTCGGTTACTGATATCTCAAGCGAAGAGGTCGCACCTGAGGCAGTTACCCTGAACATATGTGAGGTGTTGCCGGTAACGAATGAACTTGTCGGCACTTGTCCAACATTAAGCCTTAATGCTTCATACGAGATAATGTGCAGCGGGTCTTTGGCTGTTACACGTGTTACCTGCAGTGGTGTTCCGTTTTCTGTTACTGAGATAGTCCATGAAGGATCGTAACCCCAGACGTTCAGCAGGACCTCGTTGCTGCTGCTAGGTGTGGCCCATACGCCCGCGTAAGGGGCCAGTGCCTCATCTGTTGAGTTGGGGGCATACCTTGATGCCGTTATATGAACCGAGTTAAGATCATATGACCTGAACTGATAGTTGCGTGGTTTGCCGACACTCTTGTAATGCCATTTCACATCCTTTCCGTCGATTTCCCATACTCCGTATCCACCCGGACTACCATCCTTGCATATCTGGTTACCGGCATACCCTGATCTTCCTGTCCACCACCATGTTGCCGAAACGGCCCCGGTATTTACCTCGGTGACGTTTCCCGACTCAACAACGTAATTTATGTGGGAGTGTCCAGTCACAACGTAAACCTTCTCAAAAGCCTGTACTACTGATAGAAGGTCATTGCCATTGCTGAGCACCATATTGTTAACCTGGTTGCCGCCCGCATTCAGTGTTGGGTTGCCGTAGAGAGGGGCATGCATGGCAATTATCACCGGAGTCGTCTTGTCGGTTATCATCGCCAGGTCCTTCTGCAGCCACTCAAGCTGGCTGGTTGTGATATATGTGTTGTAGTTTCGCGAACCAATTACCCCCTGCGAAGCACCGGAATTAATGAATTGTATATTGTCAAGCACAACATAATGTACCTCTCCCAGATTGAAGGAGTACCAGGTCGGGCCGATAATATCCTTGAATTTCTTCTCAGCCTGCCAGTCTCCCTGAGCGTAGGGGTCATTATCATGATTTCCCATCACGTTGAACATCGGACAGTTTATCTTCTTCATCTCGAGAAGGTAATCTGAAAGCCCGAAGTTATTGTCATACCAGTATAGTTCCCATGTCATATCACCAAGCGGAATTCCGTAAGGCTGGGTTCCTGCTGCCCGGTACTGGCTTATCAGGGTGTTAAGGTCGGGGACATACAGGTTGTTGAATTGACTCAGATCATCATTGCGGCGGGCAAGATGCCAGTCGGCCATCATAAAGACAACATGCCTGTTGTTGTTTCTGAGGGTTAGTGAGAAGTCTTTCTGTTCAACTGACGATCCACCTGCCAGCCTTTGGAAGAACTGAGGAATGTTATCTGTAGTCTGAGCTTCGTAGTTGCCCGGCATCGAAATGAACACAAATCCACTTGCCTTCTGGGAAGCCAGGTAATAAATACCATTATTGTCTGTTTTTGTTACCAGGTATCCGTCAGAGACGACGACTCCCGGTATCCCCTCACCATCGCAATAGACAATCCCCTTGATGGTCATTCCCGGCATGTCGGGAATATCCATTCCCAGGGTAATGTTCAGGAGGAACGAACCAAGCAACATGGTTTCATTGCCTCTTTTAACAGTGATAGTGTAGTTTCCGGTCGTGATTTCCAAAGGCAGGGTGAATGTTGCCGTTGTTTCAGTTACTGAAGTGATGCTGCAATTAAACACTTTTGACGCATCGGAGGTCAGGGTTAGGATTATGGCATCAGTGCTGGTGAAACCTTTTCCGTTAATCGTAACAGTTCCACCCTTGGTTGCATTGATGGTCGAGGGTATTGAAACACCTGTTATCTTCAGGTTGCCATTATCAGGCGGATCGGGATCATTCCCGCACCCGGGCATCAGGCAAAGTATTACCGTCAGCGCAATTATTGTTGTTTTTTCGAGTATGCTCATTTTTTCAGGTTCCTTAATTCTAATATCCCAGTTCGTCAAGTATCTGCTGAGGTGACATAACGGTCTTGTTCTTCCTTACACCTTTACCATAATAAAAATCAATGGTCAGATCTGCCCTGTTGGTAATCATTCCGTTGGCCAGGGGTCTGGCATCTCTCCCTTTTCCTTCTCCAAAGTACTTCTCCATCTGTTCCAGGGTGTCGAATGAGTAGACGTTGGTTTTCAGGCCTGCTGCCCATATCTTTTCAGCGAAGTGTGGCGGTAATCCATCGTTTGCTTCACCAAGGTTTGTTCCTATAAACTGAGCTCCGTTTTCGATGGCAAAAGCTATCAGTTCGTCAAGCACCTCCTCGCTGGTAAAATCGGTGTTACGGTTATTTGAGATCAGGAAGCTGCACAGCACCCTGCCGCCGAATACCCTGTTGAAATTCGCCATTCCGGGCCTTGAGAATGTCTGTATCAGTATCTTACCCCTGGTGTTGCCAACGTTGACCTTGTCGCCGACATAGAAAGGCTCATTCTTGCCGGGTAGCTCACCCTCAAGCGGATTCCATCCCATCCTTGTAAGTTCTTCATATATCTGTTCCTCAATTCCCGGATAGTTTTCATTGGCCTTAACCTCGATATAAACACCCGGCCGGTGCCCATTGTCGGCAGGGTCTGGCTCATACTCAAAATGATAGCTGCCATTGGCATCAACGTGAAAAATTCGCCTGCCATCACTATTTCTGGCTATTCGCTTGCCTTCAGCTATTCTGAAAACATCTTCGAACACAGGGACATCCTGTCCTATGAATGCCTCACGGGCCTGTTCGGGACGTAACCTGTTAAATGGACTTCCGGCGTCAAGCATTGCGATTTCAGCATAGGTGAATGAATCGATCGGATCATTCTCCCTTCCCGGGAACACCTCGGCTACATTGGTGGTACGCCTGAAGGTTCGGTCATGTATTATTATCAGCACGCCATCCTTTGAGCGGTGAACATCGAGTTCCATATGGTCAGAACCGGTGTTGCGAGCCCATCTGAAGGCCGCCTCGGTTAGTTCGGGGGCCCAGTATATTGTCCCCCTGTGAGCTATAACGGCATTTTCAGGCATAAGGGCCTGAATGCTCTTCATTCCGTCGCTGCCGGCCTGATTGCAGGCAGTCAGCATTATTCCGGTAACCAGTGCCAAAATAAACTCTCCTCTTTTCATTGTTACGGTATTGATTGTAATTCTACTTTTTCTACCTATCCTTAGGATGTGCCATGTTTGGCTTTATACCCCATTCTGCGGTATGAAATCTTATACCAGGTTCAGTAACATCGTTGCACTTAACTATCAGTGCACCCTCCTTTTCCCAGAATGATTTTACGGTATGACCGCTCATAGGGCCGTCAGCAGGTCCTCTGACTGTTACGTCATCGGGGTTTACCATCATCTTCAATCCTGATGATTCATTAACCATATCCATATCGCCCCTGCTGTTGCCGCCAACTATAAGGGGCCTTGTCTTTATGAATGTCTCAATCGCATGAGCTTTCCCGTCATCCTGGGGAATAGGAAGGATAATCTCACTTGTTGTTCTGCCCTCCTTTACCACGCTCTTCACTCCTATAACGTTCACCTCAGGAATGCCGAGTTCCATTGCGACGAACTTCTGGTACAGAATCTCGGGTGAGGCAGTTATTATCCAAACCTCAAAATCATATCTCTTGAGGTTTTCAATCAATTCCTTCATTTCGGGATAGAATTTGCCCTGGTATGAACTCAGATAGCACTGGTAGCCCAACTCCTCAATCTCTTCAGGTGTAAGTCCGGCCAAAAAGTGAATTCTGTCCTCAACGTATCTCTTGCTGACATTATCGCCATGCTCAACCATACTTTTAAGTATTGCAAGTTTCATGGCTGCCTCATCATCGTTCCTCTTCTTAAGTACCTCATCGGCGTATTGGTAAAGGGCTTCATCTGCCAGGTAATGTGGAACCTGGCCGAAGACTGTCCCGTCACAGTCAAACACCGCCACTTTTCTTCCCTGATGCGATTTCGTTGAGTCAAGAAAGTTCTCAATGCGGTTGTTTATCTCAACTGACCAACCGTCAATGGGTTGGTACAGCACCTGATCCCTGGTGCATGCGGCAGTCAGAAATACTGCTGCCAGTAAAATCAATACTCTATTCTTCATATAGTCTCTCCTTTTCTTTTTTCCATGTGAAAGCGGTGAATAGCATCGCAAGCAGGCAGGCAATAATAAACATAATAAATGCCGCATCCCATCCGAAATGGTCAACCAGGTATCCTACTGCAATATTTGCGAACAATGCACCTCCAAGGTATCCGAAAAGACCTGTCAGGCCGGCAGCAGTTCCCGCTGCTTTCTTGGGAACCAGATCGAGTGCCTGAACGCCAATCAGCATTACCGGCCCGTATATCAGGAATCCGATAGATATTAGGGCTATGTTGTCTACCATTACGTGCCCCGAAGGGTTCTTCCAGTAGACAATCACGGCGACCATCACAAGCAGCATATATATTATAATGGTAGGAGCCCTTCTTCCCTTGAAAAGCCTGTCAGACATCCATCCGCACAGGAGGGTTCCTGGTATTCCTGCATATTCATAGGCAAAGTATGCCCATCCTGAGGCTTC
>CAYUOS010000054.1:0-13337 GCA_964446435.1 uncultured Rikenellaceae bacterium
TGCCGGATACCAGGTGCGAGGTGTGAGGTGTGAGGTGCGAGGTGTGAGGTGCGAATTGCGAATTGCGAGGTGCGAGGTGCGAGTTGCGAGTGCTCCCATTCGGTCGCGAGCTCACGACCGTAGGGAGTAATACCGGATACCGGACACCGGATATGTTATAAAACATAAAAACCGACCGCAAGTTTTTCTGCCGATACTGTATGATGGTAAATTTTTCCATGCAGTCATTTCACCATTGATATGTGACTCAATGCGTCGTATTTTGCGGGTTATAATTCTTGTATATTTGTCACATCATTTCCCCCGGAGAGAAAGAAGGTATACCCGAATGGTAACCGATAAATATATCATACCACAAAAAGGAGGAATAAAGATGAAGTATTTTGTAAGGAGCTTAACGATCATTGCTTTGGTGATGATGACACTTTCATGCGGGGGAGGAAGGAAGGAGATTACTTCCGGTACACCTGGTTCAACAATTATTACTGCAAGTGATGCTCAGAAGAATGTGCTGGTACCCGAATGGGTCGAAAAGGGCATGGAGTGTTACGGGATTGTTGTTTTGACATTTCAGGACGGACGCCGGACAGGCCGGGCAGTCAAGAGCCGTGTTATGACGGTCAGGAGTGACAGGGTGAGAATGAAGGCGATAGAGAGCATAAGCTTCAATGAGCTTGTCGGTTGCGATAAACTCGGAATATCGTACGGAGAGACATGGTGGGAGACTGAAGGTGATATTTTCAGAACAAAGGAGGAAGCACAGGCTTACCTTACCGCCAAGAACTGGCTTTAAAAGTCAGGCACAATCTGTAGCGGTCTGAACTGACTTATACCTTTCAGAGGATGATAAACAGAGGAGAGATGCTGGTAGCCATAATCAAAGGCGACAGAAGTGCACTCTCTACTTTTATAACAATCTATCAGGAAGAGGTAATCAACACATGCATCAAGGTGCTTCATAACAGAGAAGATTCAGAAGAGGTGGCACAGGAGACATTCCTTGAGGCCTATACCAAAATGCCAGGATTGCTGCATGAATCTGACCTGTCACTCGCCCTTAAGTCTATTGCATTGCAGAAAGCAGAGGCATTCAGGCGGAGGCAGAGGTTCCGGGACTTCATTACCCGGACCACGAGGCTGCCTGAAACTGAAATCCTTGACGGAATTCCGGGAGAGAATCTCGAAACCGAGGACCGAAGGCTGATAGTCCTGGAGGCCCTTGACTCATTGCCTGCAAAACAGCGGACGGCATTTATACTTCATCATTTTGAAGACGTCAGCTACAGGCAGATAGCTATAACTATGAAAACATCAGTCTCTTCGGTTGAGTCGCTGATCTTCAGGGCAATGACCAACCTGAAGAAGAGATGCGGTGATTTTATAAGGTTTGAAGAGAGCATAACGCAAAACAGCATACAATGAGCAGTGAAAAGAAATCCAGGGCTATAAGGTGGCTCAATATGGTTCTTCTGGTAATAAACCTGACGGTTATTGCCACAATACTGATCCAGGCTTACGTCGCCAAACCAAAACCTGTATCCAATGTTTCCGGGTCGGTGGCATCACTTGATTTCCTGCGCCAGGAACTTGATCTTACCGATGAGCAGTACAGGGAGCTGGCGATAATGAACGACAAGACATTCAGGGCATACAATATTGTTGTTGATATGCTTTGTGAGACAAACCTCTCGCTGCTTGAGGAGATAATAAAGGAGGATTCTGACCAGGAAGTACTTGACGCACTCATAAGAAGGATAGGAACACTCAATTCGAGCCTGAAGCGCGAAACGGTTAAACACTTCCTTGCGGTGAAGAGTGTTTGCGATGAGGACCAGAAACAGAAGATGGCTCTCCTCTTCAAAAGGATGCTGGAGCTTGAGGAGCAGTGTGAAACCTGCAACAAGAAAGAGTGTCCGAGGAAAGAGAGAATTGAACAATTGGGAAAATAACGGTAATATCTTACAAGAGATATGGAAATCAAGGATATACAGTTCAGGAAGATCACTCTGCCTGAAGATTTTGCGGAAAGAGTGATACAGCGTATCGATGAGGAGAACAACAGACTTCTTCCGGCCATGAACGGGGGTGCAAGAATTTTGTTGCTGACGACCCTTCTGGTGGTAAATATTGCAACCGGCATCCTCATTGGATTGAAGGCTGATGGTATAAAAATTTCAGAACTGCTAAGGTCTGAAGAAAAGAAGGAACTGATCGAATTCAGGGACGTTCATCACCTCTACAGCCTGAGACCGATTGACAGACTTTTTGCCCCAACACCCGGGGGCTAAAAACCCGCAACCCGCAACCAGTAGCCAGAACCGAGCGCGGCGAGGTCACGACCGAAGGGGAGTAAACCAGTAACCAGCAACCAGCAACCAGCAACCAGCAACCAGCAACCAGCAACCTTTTATAACCTTACTCTATGAAATTCAATCCGAAGAACAACTGGTACAAGCTTATCTACCAGATTACCATTGCCGCCCTTCTCTTCTATATGGGAATGAGACTGTGGCTCGACAAGAGTTATATTGCAGATTTTGAGGCGTATTGTCCGTTTGGCGGACTCCAGGCCCTTGGTAGTTTTCTGACACGCGATTCGCTCTCATGTGCAATGACAACCGTACAGATTCTTATGGGCCTTGCCCTGCTGGCTGCAGCAATACTGTTCAGCAAGCTCTTTTGCGGTTATATCTGCCCGATAGGAACACTGAGCGAGTACCTGGGCAAGATAGGAGATAAGCTGAAGATACGCTTTACCATTACCGGCATTGCAGACCTTGGCCTCAGGGCTCTGAAATATGCGCTTCTCTTCATCACTTTTTATTTCACGCTTAAGTCGAGCGAACTATTCTGCAAGAAGTTCGATCCGTACTATGCAGTTGCATCGGGATTTGACAGCGATGTCACTGTTTCGTGGGCAATCATTACCATACTGATAGTTGTGGTCGGTTCGGTATTCCTGCGCCTCTTCTGGTGCAAGTATCTCTGTCCGCTCGGGGCGCTGACCAATATCTTCAGGTTCTCATGGCTCTTCGCGGGTGTGATGATCATCTACGTGATACTGGTTGCCGCAGGATTGAAGATCTCATTTGTCTGGCCACTCGCAATACTCTGTGTCGCAGGCTTCATCCTTGAGATCGCCAGGAAGAAGAAGACCTGGCCCAACCTGTTTGTTATAACACGCAATACAGGCACCTGCATCGACTGCAATCTCTGTACTGAGAAGTGTCCCCAGGGAATTGATGTGGCCAAAATGGAAAGGGTAACCCATATTGATTGTACTCTCTGCGCAGACTGTATTCATGAGTGTCCGGAGAAGGACACCCTGCAGATAAACAGGAAGAATACCCGCTGGCTGCCTGCACTGGTCCTGATACTCTTTATCGTGGCAGCACTGGCTATCTCCCGCTTCTGGGAGCTGCCAACCATTGATGTAAAGTGGGGTTCCCCCCAACAGATTGAGAACGCAGCCGTGTTCCAGATGTCAGGCCTGAAGAATATCAAGTGCTTTGGCAGTGCCACCACCTTCTCGAACCAGATGCGCCGCCACCAGGGCATCTACGGGGTCGCAGCCTATGTCGGGCATAAATCAGTGAAGATTCTCTACGACCAGAAGATGTATAACGACACCACCCTGCAGCAACTTATTTTTGTACCTGAGAAGAGGGTTATTTCGACAGTTGGCAGGGATGTAGCCGGAATTACCGGTTACAGGATGCTTGTTGAGAATTTCTTCGACCCCCTTGATGCCACTTACCTTACCCATCAGTTGAGGCAAAACAGCCAGGCTGTCGGGTTCACCTCTGAATTCGGCTGTCCTATAATATTAACCGTTTACTTTGCCACAGGCAGCGAGCTTCAGGCTGAAGCACTGAAGAAAATCATTGAAATGAAGCATCTAAGCTTTGAGTCTAACAACAACACCTTCAATGTGAAGCTTAAATACAATGTTCAAACCATTGAGAAACTGCCTGAGATTACCCGTGCCGAGTATGCATCCAGGATGTTTTCACCAATTACGATGAGATTCAACGGCTTTGCCAACGTTGATCGCGACGAACTTTTGGAGGTCATCTTCCCTATGGGCGCCAATACTGCAAACCGTGCCCGGTACACCCATCTTGTCAGCCATCTCTCAAACGACAAGGGTATAGTGGGTTTCGACAATTATCTCAATAATGAAGGAACCGAGACCGGACGGGTAATATTCAGGAAGGAACTTACCGCGGCAGAGAGTATTTTCAACCAGATGAATGCTGACAGTCTTCTGATACATTACAGCGATGGTCGTACGGGAAAGGTTATAAATCCTTTCCGTTTTGATGAGGTAAAAGAACCGGAGACATTCAGGGAAATAAGTTTATACAAGTAAGGTTTTTCAAATTAAACCAGATATAGAAATATGTATGCAATTGAATGTAAGAATCTCACGCACTATTACGGCAAGAAGCTCATTTATGAGAATCTTAGCTTTAATGTTGAGGAGGGGAAGATTCTCGGGTTGCTTGGCAAGAACGGGACAGGCAAATCAACAACTATCAATATTCTGAACGGTTTTCTTCAACCGACCACGGGGGAGTGTCTGATTTACGGAGAGAATTCGCAGAAACTCTCTCCGGCGACAAAGATGAGGATAGGTTTCCTGATAGAGGGGCACATACAGTACTCCTTTATGAATATCCACCAGATAGAGAAGTTCTATTCAGGGTTTTATCCCAGATGGAACAGTGCACCCTACTGGGAACTGATGTCGAAGCTCAAGGTAACACCCCGGCAGAAGATTGCGAACATGTCGTGCGGACAGCGGTCGCAGGTGGCTCTTGGACTTATTCTGGCACAGGATCCTGACCTGCTGATTCTTGACGATTTCTCAATGGGACTCGATCCGGGATACCGCAGGCTTTTCATCGACTACCTGCGTGAATATGCCAAGGCCGAACAGAAGACAATATTTACAACATCGCATATAATTCAGGATATGGAGAGGCTTATTGACGATGTTCTGATAATGGATTTCAACAGGATTCTCGCACAGCAGCCGATTGAGAGATTCATGAATGAGTTCAAGCAATTTGTGATACATCTCGGGAATCATGACACACAGGTTCCTGAAACAGATCTGGCTGTCAACATTGAAAGGGTAAAGGATACAATTGAATTCTACACCTATGCGACAGCCGAGGAGGTGAAGGGTTTTCTTTCAGCGAATTCTGTCAGCTACACCGATTTCCGCGAGAAAAAGATGTCACTTGAAGATGCATTTATAGGTTTAACAAGAAAATACTAAAAAGTTCAATACGATGCTTAAGTCATTAATTTACAAGGAGTGGATCAAGATCAGATGGCTCGCGCTGGCGATACTGGCGGCAGGCATACTGATGCAGATCAATATATTTCTTAAGGTGCGGCACGACATTATTTTTGTTGATGCAGCCAACTACTGGTACTCTGTGCTGTTCAGGAACTACCAGTATTTCGGGTCGCTGAAGTTCCTGCCACTTATAGGAGGGCTTGGGCTGGCAATAGCTCAATATTTTCCGGAGACCGTCAATAAGAGGATCAAGCTGACCTTTCACCTGCCGGTCAATGAAAATGAGATATTGATAAAGATACAGACCTTTGGGGCTTTGACCCTCATCGCTATATTCCTGTTGCTGGGTCTCTTTTTCTTTGTTGGCAGCAGCATATTCTTCCCTGCCGAGATTATAATTCCGGCGCTGGTGTCCAGTGCTCCATGGTTTATGGGAGGAGTTGCATCATATTTTCTGGTTGGATTTATACTGCTGGAACCTATCTGGCTCTACCGCGGTCTCTATGCGGTTGCCGGCGCCGGCTTCATTAACTTTTTCTACGTATCGGCAAATCCGGGATGCTATGCGCCGGTATTGCCGATGCTGACCCTGCTGGTGCTGCTCGCAGGCTTTTATATTTTGTTTTCAGGTTACAGATTCAGGAAAGGAGAGATGTAAGATGGTTAAGTTAAGCAGATATATCCTGGTATTAACGGGCGTGCTCGTTGCCGCAGTTTCGATTCCTTCGCTCTATTGGCTGGTGGCAGCCAAGGTTCCCCCGTCGCCGGTAATATTTTACAGTACCGTGCTCGATGACTTCATAATTATAAACTCATCGAGGTCGGAAGAGCGTTCGACCCGTATCGACAGTGAGGGTAACGATTTGTCGCAGGCCGATTACGAGAGGGTAATGCCTCTGATGTTCTTCAGGCAGCTGATTGCCGATGGAAGGATGCCCGATTCTATTAACGGGGTGCCTATGGAACCGGCACTTATAAACAGGTACAACTATTCGTACAGGTTTAACCCGCGTAATTTCGATGCTCCGTCGCCGGCGCTTTACCCGCTGCTTGAATCGCAGAGCGGACGTGTTAACCTCGAGATGCCCGATGACTATTTCCGAATGAAGAGAGGCATTGAGTTTATAGTGGCCCGTGACAATAAAGTCAACATTGAGAAGAGCAGGCTCTTCACTGAGGCACTTACTGAAAAGGGCTTCAGGTTTCCGGCGGCGATAATTGCAGGTATACCAACTACCAGGAAATCAAAGGATGAGGGGTACTTCGTTACCGACAGCAATGGCAAACTGTTTCACTTCAAGATGATAAAAGGGGCACCGTTTGTAAAGCAGGTATACACCCCTGACGGCTTTGAGATAATACATATTGACTGCGTCGATATGCGTACAAGTGAGTACTACGCCTATATCTACACAAGGTCACATGGGATTTTCGTTCTGATGGATGAGGTCTATGACCTGCAGCGGTTACCCGTGGAGGGATTCAATCCATACGAGCACTCACTAAGAGTTAACGGAGACATGTTCAACAAATGCATTTCATGGGTCGGGGATAACTGGATAAAGGCAGTTTCACTTGATGATATGTATAATGTTGTAAATGAGTATGAAGAGAGTTGGCCTGCGCTTCATGAACGTACCGAGGGTAAGGTATTCTCGGCTATTTTCCCCTTCCAGATTGAGATGAAGAACAGAAACTCCTCATTTATAAGGTTCTACGCGAAGCGGTCATCGGGGTACATATGGTTGATAACCAATCTTGTACTTACAGCCCTTTACGTAGCATTCCTTCAAAGGCGAAGAATGAGAATTGCCTCACATGTGGCCGACATCTGCATTGTGGCGATTACAGGCATATATGGTTTAATTAGTATATTTGTATATCCGAACAGGTTCAGAAAATAAATCTGATAGTGGTTGAAATGCTGAAAAAATTAAGTTTATTACTTGTTTTTGTATCATTTCATATTCTGACATTTTCGCAGACGCAACAGGAACGTGGATTTGATATCAGCGGCAGGATAGTGGATGCTACCGACAGCCTGCCGCTGCCGATGGTTGCTGTGGGGATTCCGGGCAGGAATCTGTGGACTGCGACTTCTGTTGATGGGAATTTCATCATAAGGAACCTGCCGGCAGGGAGGTATGTACTGGCGGTCAGTTGCCTCGGATATACGAAAATGGAGTATCCGTTTGTTGTACCCGGAACCACAGTCATCAATCTCAGGATGTCACCCGAATCGCTTGCGCTGGGAGAGGTAGTGGTAACCAGTAAGCGCGGTACCGGCATCTCGACTTCCACGACAATAGGGCGTACGGCGATAGAACATCTCCAGCCATCAGACATTTCTGAATTGATGCAATTGTTGCCTGGACAGGTGACTGTCAACTCTAACCTTTCGAGCGTCAGTCAATTGGGTATCAGGGAGGTGTCCGGTTCTTTGGGTCCGGGGCTGTCTAGAATTGCCTCACTGGGCACTGCCATAAGAATAAACGGGGCCCCCCTGTCAAATGCGGCCAACCTTCAGACAGTCAGTACCATTCAGGATGAAATTACCTCAACCAATCAGCTATACCGGTCAACTACCATGCAGGGGGCTGACATGAGGCAATTGTCTGTTGACAACATAGAATCTGTTGAGGTTGTGAGGGGAATACCGGGTGTAGAGGAGGGCGATGCCCTCAGCGGGGTGGTTAAGGTTCATCTTATAAAGGGCCGCACACCACTTACAGCGCGGGTGAAGATCGACCCGGGAACCAAACAGGGTTACCTGGGCAAGGGATTTAACCTTCGTGAAGGCAAAGGTACACTTAACACCAACTTCGATTTTGCACAGAACCACTCTGATATAAGGGCTCCCTATCAGTCGTATAACCGCTTAAGCGGTTACGTTGCCTATAATAATACTTTTTTCAGAACTACCCGACCCCTTTTGTTCACTTTGTCAGCCACATACAGTGATTCCAGGAGTTTAAGCAGGCAGGATCCTGACAAGATAAGGGAGGAGAGACTATCGAATGTAGAGAATAACCTTCTGGTTATCGGGTCGGGTCGATGGTCGTTGAATTCTCCGATTCTTACAAGTCTCAACCTGAATGTCTCTGCAAATATCCAGAGGCAGGAGAATTACGAAAAGAGGTACAGGTCGTTCGGAAGCGTACAGACACTTCCGATTTCATTTGTTACCGGTGAGTTTGAGGTTCCATATCTTTTACCATTGTACTATTCTGAGCTAACTGTCAAGGGGAGACCTTATTATTTCAATGCCTCACTTAGCGGAGTAAGGACTTCTCAGATTGGCAGGCACAAGAACAATGTCAGGGTTGGGATCGACTACCGTCTAAGTGGAAACAATGGAGAGGGAAGCATCTATGACATCTATCAACCTCCTTCAGGCACAGGGTTTCGCCCCCGGCCTTTCAGTGATATTCCAGCAATGGGAAACCTTGCAGTTTATGCAGCCAATGAGCTTACCCTGGCTATCGGCGAGACAAAGCTTGATCTTCAGGCCGGGTTCAGGTTTACGAATATACAACCTGACGGACTCTTCAGGTCATCAGAGGATATTACCTCCCTCGATCCAAGAATAAACCTGAAGTACCAGATAATTGAGAAGAGGCAGGGTCTAATAGGCAACCTTGGCTTCAGGATGGGGTTCGGCATGTTGTCGCTGACACCCACCCTGGCACACCTGTATCCCGATAAATCATACAGGGATCTGCCGGCATTCAACTATTATGATCCGCCCAATTCACTTGCCGTTTTATACACTGATGTAATAACCGACACAAGGAATTATAATCTTAAGGCAGCAAGCAGCTGGAAATATGAGGCCGGAATGAATATTACCCTGGCGGGAATCGACATGGAGATTACCGGATATTACGAGAATGTAACAGATGGGTTTGCACATCAAAGTATGTATCAACCCCTCGTAACGCAGAGATACCAGGCCCTGACACAGGGAGGCCTCAGTCCTCGGTTCATTACGGGTACAGGAGTGGTTTATGATGATCCGGCTACCGGTGAACCGGTATACGTGCCAACCTATCCCGATACGGTTTTCCGTTCTTTCTATTATCCTGAGAACACAATAAATCAGATTAAGAAAGGACTTGAGTTTGAGCTTGATTTCGGGAAATTGGAATCTCTTCACACCGGTTTCTACCTTAACGGAGCTTATATGTACTCAAGAACTGTCTCAACCAAAGACTATTATTCTACAGAGTCAAGCGTGAGAGATCAGATAGTAGGCATATACCAGGCAGGCCAGGGAGGGAGGATAAATGAACGAGTTATAAGCCATCTAAGAACGGTTACCCAGATAAGGCCATTGGCCATGGTTGTCTCACTTGGTGTACAGACAATATGGATGGAGCGAAACCGGAATATTCATGAAGATGCCAATGGCAACATACTGGTGTATACTGATATTCCAACCGATGACCCCTACAATGACATCAGCCAGCGCAAAAAGTACAATCCAATATCTGTTCTTCATCGTGATGGCACTATCACTCCGTGGATACCTGAATATGTCAACATCAGGCCATATGCAGACCTGATCAAGACAATTAGCAGCACTTACTATTTTAAACCTTATACCTACAGTCCTGTTTTTCAGCTCAACATGCGACTGACCAAGGAGTTGTCAAAGTCAGCCAGTATCTCGTTCAACGTCAACAATATCACAAACTACAGGCCTCTTCAGAAAGTAAAGGGTCAGGTAGACAGCTATATACGACGAAATCAACCAGTCTATTTCAGCGGAGAACTAACAATAAAAATATAGAATTAAATCCCTAACCAAAAACCAATTCATTATGAAAAAAGTTATTATCGCAAGTATCGTACTCCTGAGCGTAATTGCCCTGGTATCCTGCAAGGATGAAGGCGCAAAGCTTTACAACGTAAACGTTGAGGTAATCTATCCCGACGGGTACACATTCGCCACCCGTGAAGGGATTCCGGTTAAGATGACCAACATGCTGACCGGAGTGGAAACAGAGAAAGAGACAGATGCAACAGGAATTGTTTCATTCAGGGTAGAAGCAGGAACATATAACATAACATCTGTGTTTGAAGATGACGAGTTTGCATTCAACGGCATACTTGAAAACAGGCTAATTGATACAGAAGGCCAGGAATTTGAGGTTACCCTGATGGCTGTTGTCAAGAAGGGTGGATTTGTAATCAGCGAGGTCTATTTTGCAGGATCACTGACCCCTGCACAGACCAATTACAACAACGATGTCTACTGGGAAATCTACAACAACAGTGACTCAATACTCTATCTCGACGGCCTCTGCTTCGGGCAGCATGCGGCAAACTCAATAAATCCGTCACAATGGATTGACGGGTCTGGTAATATTCTTCCAAGAATACCCATTACCTATGGAACCTGGATGCATCCCGGAACGGGCCAGACCTATCCTGTACAGCCAAGAACTGCAGTTGTGGTGGCAATTGATGCCGTCAATCATCAGGAACTTAATGCCAACTCTCCTGTCAATCTGGTAAATGCCGATTTTGAAACCAAGGTCAATCATGCAAGCGATGTTGACAATCCTTCTGTTACGAACATGATAGAGATTTACACGACATCACCGTCAATGAACAACTATACCCTTGATGTAAACGGGAAGGCATATTTAATCTTCAGGCTTCCCACGGGTCTCGATCATGCAACGTTTGTTGCAGACGCCAATAATTTCATGAAGAACCCAACAACAGGTTCCGGATTCAACATGCTGATGGTTCATCAGGATTGGGTAGTTGATGCCGTAGAGGTGGTGAGACCTGAGGAAGACCGCCGCAACAAGCAGTTGCCGACCGTGGTTGATGCCGGCTTTGTATGGAATACTCAAGGTCGCGGACACAGCGTACGGAGGAAGGTTGAGAAGGTTATCGATGGAAAAGCTATCCTCAAGGACACCAATAATTCATCAAATGACTGGATCGGTGGTGTTGTACCTACACCCAAGAGTGTGCCCACGATTGTTGACTAAGGATAACCCAGGCTTTGCAGGGAAGGGGATTTCCCCCTCCCTGCTGAAGTTCTGCGGGTCAGAATTATTACACAAGAAGATATCCATTAAATGAGAAACCTGCTGAGATATCTCATCTTACTGTTGGTCAGCGGCATTGTATATACAGCCAAAGGCACTGTGTCTTTAAGCACAGATTCACTGCTTTTGCAGGGAAAGAGTGAGTTATTCCTCTGCAGTCAGACACTCGTCAATCCATGGACACTCAGCCGGAACCCTGCAGGCATCATTTTTACAATTCAGGAAAAGATAACACGATTCAGGATTCAGTTTGAGAATGATGAAGAAAACATACGTCGTGCCATGGATCCCCGAATAACGAGGACCCTGAATGTTAACACCTATAACAGCCAGAATCTTGGGAAAGCCAGGGTAAGCGGGTCGTTTGGGTACCGGAACATTCATTATGGCGGTTTGTTGTATAATGGTAACATGGATTTCAGGTACATGAACCTCTATATGCTGGGAGATACTGTTGGAGGACCTCAGCGACAGGAAGGGTATTTCCTGTCATCAGAACTTGCTTACCCGTTTTTTTCAGGTCGGTTAACAGGGGGGATACATCTTGATTATGAGTCTTCGATAGGGGCGAAGATGAAGGACCTCAGGAATAAGAACACCATAACCCGAACGAGCATTATTGCAGGTTTGGTCTACAAAGCCGGATCATTTGCAGCAGGACTGAGTGGCGGGCCGGTAATTGAGAATAACCTGACTGAGGTAAATGCCCAGCTCGATGAGAGGCACACATTATTCTATCACATGGGTATGGGCCATTACAGTGCCTCAATAAACTTCAGTACCTCAGAGTCTGTTTTGTATGAGAGCCGGGGTTACACAGGCGAGAGTCAGGTTATATTCGGGAGTAACAGTTGGAGGAGTTTTCACACTGCCGGCCTTTTCAAACTAAAGACAGAAGCCAGGGTTGGTGGAAACTACAGGCTGATTAACGGTATAACCGACTATTACAGGGTTCATTATTATGGCGATCTAAACCTCAGAACAAATTCTTCAATTCACAATCTGGCACTGAATGCCAGTATGGCAAAGACAAATGCTACCGAGGTAAGGCAGGAGTCATATTCACAGAGCATTGACGGGGTTTTCTATACACTGGTACGTACCCTTAGATGGATTGAGGGGAAACATATAGTAAATGATCTTTCAGGAAGACTGACCTACGATCTCTACAGGCTGGGCACCTATCGTCCGTTCAGGTATCATCTCACTATGCAGGCGGGTGGAGGGTACTATTCTGCCGCCCACTATCCGGCTGAATCCTATGGTTATTATAACTCTGCATATGGTTTTGGCCGACTCAGCTATCAACACTATTTTACGATTGGCAAAGTGAACATTGATCCTGTGGCTGAGGCAGGAATGAAGTTTATCTTTTCCAGCGATGCAGAGTTCAGGCCATTTCCCAACTACATTGCACAGATTCCCGAACTTGATTTTCGATTCTTCAGTGAGAACTACTACAGGGCAGGCATTGGAGCAGATATCTCGACATCACCTGCGTCGATGAAAGGTGTATCACAGATATTTGGAAAGGTCAGGGGAGTATATGCAACCTATCCCGGGGTCATCACAGGGAAAAACTATAATCTCACAGTAAGTCTGACTTTAGGAACAGTGTTTTAATTGTCTCTGTCATCCTGCCTGAGCTTTACGACAGAGGATTCCGTTTTATAAACAGGAGTCGGTAGGTTGATTTGGATTTTCTCAGGTTTTATAGCAAGTTTTTCAGTCAGCAGGTGTCATAGGAAGAGAATTGGAATTGTATTCATATCAATACACTGCAAAATGACACCTAAGATGAACTTAGTCGGTAATTATTTAATAATCATAGTTTTAATTACATTTATTTTCCCCATTCCGGAAGTGGCCTCACAGAATCCTGATAATAACTTTGGTAAGAGTTCTGTTGGAATCACCTTCGGTATTATACCCAAACATCATGATGAGGTACTGATACC
>CAYUOS010000054.1:13437-19922 GCA_964446435.1 uncultured Rikenellaceae bacterium
CCCTGCGCCTATTCCTCTTCCTCCTCAGCTTCGTAAGCCTTGATGACTGCATCCTGTACGTCGCCCGGTACCTGTGAGTATTCGGCGAACTTCATGGAGTACATTGCGCGGCCTCCGGTGATTGAGCTGAGTGCGGTCGAATACTTGTTCATCTCTGCCAGTGGAACCTTGGCCTTGATGACCTCGAAGCCCTTCTCTGACGACATGCCCAGTACCATGCCACGACGACCCTGCAGGTCACTTATCACATCACCCATACGGTCTGACGGAACCATGATCTCGACATCGTATACCGGCTCAAGTATCTTCGGACCGGCACTCTTGAAAGCCTGGCTGAAGGCGTTGCGTCCTGCAAGTTTGAATGATATTTCGTTTGAATCGACCGGGTGCATCTTACCATCGTACACATACACTTTAATGTCGCGGGCATAGGAGCCGGTAAGCGGACCAACCTCCATCTTCTCCATAAGTCCCTTGAGGATTGCCGGAAGGAACCTGGCATCGATTGAACCACCAACGATACAGTTGAGGAAGATCAGTTTTCCTCCCCATGAAAGATCTATCTCTTCGCGGTCGCGGATTGACATCTTCATCTCCTTGCCGTTAATGACGTGCACCGACTTATCAGCCACTCCTTCAACATAAGGTTCAATTACCATGTGCACCTCACCAAACTGGCCTGCGCCGCCTGACTGCTTTTTATGACGGTAGTCAGCCTGGGCCGGCTTTGTAATGGTCTCTCTGTATGGAATTTTGGGAGCCAGGAACTGTGTCTCGATTTTGAAGATATTGTCGAGATGCCACTTAAGAATGTTAAGATGGTATTCACCCTGACCGTGAATAAGAATCTGCTTCAGCTCCTTCGAATATTCCACCTTGTATGTGGGGTCTTCCATATGCATCTTGCTGAGGGCATCGCCGAGCTTCTCCTCGTCACCTTCGCTCAATGGCTTGATTGCGGTGCGGTATTTTGGTTCGGGGAAGTTTATGTTGTCGAATTTCCAGTCATTGCCAGGAGTGTTGAGGGTATGGTTGGTCTTGGTGTTCTTGAGTTTCACGAAAGCACCGATGTCACCTGCGTGCATCTCGGCTACCCTTGAGCGGTTTCTTCCGGCGCATGCAAATATCTGTGCCAACCTCTCCTTTGAACTGTTGTTGGTGTTTATCACGTCAAGGTTCTCAGAAACCTTGCCTGTCATTACCTTGAAATAGTTAATCTCACCGATATGCTCTTCGATTGACGACTTGAAGATAAATACCGAAGCCGGACCTGTGGCAACGGGCTTTACTTCCTGTCCCTTGTTGTTGACAGGGGCCGGCATGTCAGTTACCTTTGGCGCAGCCATGGTGATGAATTCCATCAGCCTGTCGATTCCGTAATTCATTTTTGCAGAGATTGCCAGCACCGGGAAGAGTCCACGAGAGGCGATACCTTTCAAAAAACCTTCAACTATCTGCTGTTCGGTAAGGCTTTCGTTTTCGAAGAAGAGTTCCATCAGGCTCTCCTCGCTCTCGGCTGCCTTTTCGACGAGTGCATTGTGAAGCTCCTCGGCTCTCTCCTTATGTTCTTCGGGGATGTCAACTATTTCTGCCTTGCCTCCATCTTTGGAATAGCGCAGCATCTTCATCTTCATCACGTCGATTATTGAGTTGAAGCCTACCCCTTCAGCGACAGGGAACTGCACCAGGCAGACATTGTTTCCAAACCTCTCCTTCAGTATTTCTATGGTCTTTTCGAAGTTAGACTTCTCATGATCGACCGAGTTAACGGCAATAATCAAAGGTTTGTTGCAGCGTTCAGCATGCCTGAAGTGGATTTCGGTTCCAACCTCAATACCATTGTGTGAGTCAACCAGAAGCAGACCAGAGTCGGCAGCATGGAGTGATGATATAACACCACCACTGAAGTCATCGAGACCCGGAGTATCAAGGATATTGATCTTGTGGTTAAGGAATTCGGTATAAAGTACCGTTGAGAAAATTGAGTTTCCGTTTTCCTGTTCAATAGGCTTGTAGTCTGAGACCGTATTCCTGGTTTCCACTGTTCCGCGCCTCTCAATGATGCCACCGTTGAGCAACATTGTCTCTGCAAGGGTTGTTTTTCCTGAACCTGAATTACCCAGCAGGGCAATGTTCCTGATATGGTCGGTCTGGTAAGTCTTCATTTTCTGCTAATATTTCTGGTTATACATTATTATAGTTCGAGTTTGGAGCGGCAAAATTAATAATTTTTTCACTCAGAAACAGGATGGTATTGTTTATTGAAAAATATTTCTTTTCTTTGCGGCGGTTTTAAAAGACCACAGGAGTACCGGCGTTTCTTACAGAAGTAAGTTTAAGAAAAGCGGTTTAACAGAAGAAAAGTCGGGAAGTTACCTGTTGAGAACTTACAACCACGAAGAAAGAAAGTACGATCAGTATCTGCATTTCACTGCGTCAAGGCAGTTGATCTGGTGTATTTGCAGAGTCGGTCAACTGGAAGGTAAATTGAAGTATTGACTAACTAATTAGTATATATGCCAACAATTCAGCAATTAGTAAGAAAGGGCAGGAACAAGCTCGTCGACAAGAGCAAGGCACCTGCTTTGGATTCATGCCCTCAGAGGAGGGGAGTTTGCGTACGCGTTTACACAACTACTCCGAAGAAGCCCAACTCAGCAATGAGGAAAGTAGCCAGGGTAAGGCTTACCAACGGTAAGGAGGTGAACGCATATATACCTGGTGAGGGTCACAACCTGCAGGAGCACTCGATAGTGCTTATCAGGGGTGGCAGGGTCAAGGATCTTCCTGGTGTAAGATACCACCTTGTCAGGGGTGCTCTTGATGCCTCAGGCGTCGACGGCCGTTCGCAGAGAAGATCGAAGTATGGTACAAAGAGACCGAAGAAGTAACAGTTTAAAGGATTCAGATAATGAGAAAGGCAAAACCAAAGAAGCGGATCATACTACCTGATCCGAAGTTCAATGATCCTTTTGTAACAAGGTTCGTAAACAACATGATGTATAGTGGTAAGAAGAACCTGGCCTTCACTATCTTTTATGATTCTCTCAGCATAATAGATGAGAAACTTAAGATAGAGGGCAAAACATCCCTTGAGATATGGAAGCAGGCACTTGAGAATATCACCCCGCAGGTTGAGGTCAAGAGTCGCCGTGTGGGTGGAGCCACATTTCAGGTACCGATGGAGATCAGGGCTGACCGCAAGATCAGTGTAGGCATGAAGAACCTTATATTATTTGCGCGCAAGAGAGGCGGCCGTTCGATGGCTGAGCGTCTTGCCGCCGAAGTGATGGCTGCCTACAACCAGGAAGGTGCCGCTTACAAGAAGAAGGAGGATACCCACAGGATGGCTGAAGCCAACAAGGCATTTGCTCACTTCAGGTTCTAATTCGTAACAGCCCAGCAAAATAGATGGACCCAAACCTGAAATATACCAGAAACATCGGAATCATGGCACACATCGATGCCGGGAAGACGACCACAACGGAGAGGATACTCTTCTACACCGGTCGTACCCACAGGCTTGGTGAGGTTCATGACGGCAATGCCCAGATGGACTGGATGGTTCAGGAGCAGGAGAGGGGTATTACTATTACGTCTGCTGCTACCACAACATACTGGAAGCACAGAGACACAGAGTACAAGATAAATATAATAGATACCCCGGGGCACGTTGACTTCACGGTTGAAGTAGAGCGTTCGCTGAGGGTTCTTGACGGGGCTGTCGCAGTGTTTTGTGCAGTTGGCGGTGTTGAGCCCCAGTCGGAGACAGTCTGGAGGCAGGCAAATAAATATGGTGTTCCCAGGCTGGCATTCATAAACAAGATGGACCGCTCGGGAGCCGATTTCTTTGGTGTTGTTCAGCAGATCAAGGATAAGCTCGGAGCCAATCCGGTACCTGTTCAGATACCGATCGGATCGGAGGAGAAATTCAAAGGACTGGTAGACCTTGTGGAGATGAAAGCCGTAATATGGTACAGCGATGCCGAGATGGGAATCAGGTATCAGCTGGAACCGATTCCGGATGATCATCTTGAAGAGGCGCTGGAATGGAGGGAGAAACTTCTCGAGTCTATTGCCGATGTTGATGACAGTTTACTTGAGAGGTACCTCGACGACCATGATTCGATAAGTTCTGATGAGGTTTCGGCAGCACTAAGAAAGGCTGCGATAAAGGGAATAGTTATTCCTGTACTATGCGGGGCTTCATTCAAGAACAAGGGTATTCAGAGACTTCTCGATGCCATTGTAAGTTATCTTCCGTCGCCTGTTGACAAGGGTGGGGTAAGGGGTCACGATCCCAGAACCGAGGAGGAGATAACCCGTGAGCCTGACGATAATGAACCGATGTCGGCTCTCGCATTCAAGATAGCAACAGACTCATTTGCAGGAAGGCTTGTGTTCCTCAGAGTCTATTCAGGTGTTTTGAAGACAGGTGATACTGTTCTCAATATTCGCACCGGCAAGCGTGACAGGGTGAACAGGTTGTTCAGGATGCACGCAAACAAGCAGAACCCAATTGAAAGCGTATCGGCAGGAGACATCTGTGCCGGTGTCGGTTTCAAGGATTTAAAGACGGGAGACACGCTCTGTGCAATACATAAGCCGATAGCACTTGAGTCGATGGATTTCCCCGAGCCGGTAATCGGCGTTGCAGTGGAGCCAAAGACACAGGCTGACTTTGACAAGCTTTCACTAGCGCTGGGCAAACTGGCAGAAGAAGACCCGACTTTCCAGGTAAAGACCGATCCCGACAGTGGCCAGACAGTTATAAACGGCATGGGAGAGCTGCACCTGGAGATACTAATTGACCGTCTGAGAAGAGAGTTTAAGGTGGAGTGCAACCAAGGTCCGCCCCAGGTTGCGTACAAGGAGGCGATTACTGCATCTGTTGAACATCGTGAGTTGTTCAGGAAACAGACAGGAGGAAGGGGCAAGTTTGCGGACATCATCGTTGAGATTATGCCGGCAGAACCCGGATTCAAGGGGTTGCAGTTCGTCAATGACATCAAGGGAGGCAATATTCCTAAGGAGTACATTCCCTCAGTCGAGAAGGGATTCCGTGAAGCGATGTATAATGGACCGCTTGCGGGATTTCCGCTTGAAAGTCTCAAGGTAATTCTCAAGGACGGTTCGTACCATCCGGTCGATTCCGATTCTCTTGCATTTGAAATTGCAGCGAGGCAGGCCTTCAGGCATGCCGCATCAAAATGCACTCCGGTGCTTCTTGAGCCGATTATGTCGGCTGAGGTGGTAACTCCTGAGGAGTATGTTGGTGACGTTATTGGCGATTTCAACAGGAGAAGGGGAAAGGTGGAAGGTATGGAATCGAAAGCAGGTTCAAGGGTAATAAAGGCAAAAGTACCTCTGGCAGAGAACTTCGGCTATGTTACCGTACTTCGTACCCTTACCTCGGGGCGTGCGACTTCAACGATGGAGTTTTCGCGCTTTGAAGAGGTGCCTGCAGAAATTGCAAAAAGAATAATTGAAATTACAAAAGGAAAAATTCTTTAAAGATGAGTCAGAAAATCAGAATCAAACTGAAATCTTACGACCACAACCTGGTTGACAAGTCTGCCGAAAAGATTGTAAAGACAGTAAAGTCAACCGGTGCAGTAGTAAGCGGACCGATACCTCTTCCGACACATAAGAGGATATACACGGTTAACCGTTCCACATTCGTGAACAAGAAGTCGAGGGAACAGTTCCAGCTCTCTTCATTCAAGAGGCTGCTTGACATATACAGCTCGACACCGAAAACGATCGATGCCCTTATGAAGCTTGAGCTTCCCAGCGGCGTTGAGGTAGAAATCAAAGTGTGAAACCGGTAAAGATTTAAGCAATGCAGGGATTAATTGGAAAAAAGGTAGGGATGACCTCCATCTTTGATGAGGATGGAAAGAATATTCCCGTTACAGTTATAGAGGCCGGGCCATGTGTGGTTACCCAGGTTAAGACTGTGGAGAAGGATGGCTATTCGGCGCTTCAGCTTGGCTTTGAAGACAAGAAGGACAAACAGTGCACGAAAGCCGAGATGGGTCACTTCAAGAAGGCAAGTGCTTCACCAAAGAAGAAACTGATAGAATTTACCGGGTTCCCCCAGGGAGGTTATAATGCCGGTGATGTACTTACCGTTGAGCTTTTCAGGCCCGATCGTTGGGTAGACGTAAGAGGCTGGTCGAAAGGCAAGGGTTTCCAGGGAGTTGTCAAGCGTCACGGCTTTTCAGGCGTTGGCGGTCAGACACACGGCCAGCATAACAGGCTTAGGGCTCCGGGATCGCTTGGTGCATCATCGTGGCCGTCAAGGGTTATGCCCGGAATGCGCATGGCCGGAAGAAAAGGCAATGACAAGGTAATGGCAACAAGCCTCAGGGTTATCAAGCTTATACCCGAGAGCAATCTTATTTTAGTAAAAGGATCGGTACCGGGTCCGAAAGGTGGATACTTAATAATTACGAAGTAATGGAATTAGCAGTTATCAATCA
>CAYUOS010000055.1:0-19720 GCA_964446435.1 uncultured Rikenellaceae bacterium
TCTGAAACTCAAGGGCGTTCATGCCTGTTCTCTCCTGTGACATATCTGCAGGAACCGGGCGAATGATTCCCGAGAGAGTCAGCGCACGCGGAATTATCCTCACATTATCAATGACATAGATACTCATCAGGTTAAACACGATGGAGTCAACCTCACTGTACAGTATGGTCTCACGCGAATCCATTGAAATCGAGGAGACCTCCCTGCCTGTAACCAGCAGGAATCTGTCATCTCTGGCAATAATACTGATATCGCACTTCTCATCTGGGTTTAGGCCGATAGTAAGGCCACCTGCGATCCTGACCTCCCCTTCCGTCATAACAATATCCTCACGTGAAGACATCGCTGCTGTAATCATAAGAGCCACAGCAGGCTTTCCGTCCCGTACCTCGGCCACCCCTGCAACAACGTTTGGAATGAAGCGGTTCAGTGTAACCGTAATCTCTTCATCCGGCAGGTTTATATTCCTTTTGTATTTATCTACCGATACAGAGGTAATATTGAATTTCTTAGCATCATGCCAGAGAGTGTTACCGCTCTGATCGGCTACCGTCAGTGTTATGTAACTGTCATCGGAGTAGTAGAAATCTGCCTCCTCCCCCTCCCTGATGTGCATGACTCCTTCCTCGCCGGTATACCTTGTAATTGCAGCGCCGGCAATTATAACAAGGAAGGCACCATGAAAAAGGAAAATTGAGAGTTTCTCCCTCCGGTAAAGTCTGAAAACAACTATCTGCCCTGCCAGATTGACCGCAATAAGGGCAAACAGGAGTTCAAACCAGATGGTATTGTACACCATGCCCCTCGCAGCAGAACCACCGTAGTCATTTTCAATGAAGGTGGCTATTGCCAGCGCAACTGCCATCACAACAAATAGTACTCCCGTGAACATGGGAGAAAATAGGGCTCTGATAATTTTCATGCCTGACCGGTAAGATTATCGCCGGCAGCTGTGCCGGCCTCAATTCTGATTGCTCAAATATCAGAATTTATAATCATTATCGGAAATCAGTTTATCGGCAATCCGCCTTCCGGCATCCTTGATGTTTACACCTGCAACGTTTGTAAGCTTATCGACAGCCGTTTCCAATTCCATGGCGGCGGAAGCTTCAACGGATGAGTAGATAGCATCAAGAGCTGCCTTCCTGATCTTCGAAGCGGTATTATATATATAAATATCAGCTATATCACGATAAAGCTGGTCGACACCTCTTTTGTTTTCAAGCTTAAGGACCCTGAAGGCTACCGATTCTGAAACATAGGCTTCCATTATTATATCCGATATGCAATTCAACACCTCCTGCTCGTGCAGCAGCTTCTTCTCGAAACTCTTCGAGGCAGCATGCGTTACAAGCAGGGCTACCTTCTTGAAGTTGGAAGTATACCTCAGTTTTTCATCGGCATAGCTTTCACCCTCTTTCCGGCCATCTGTGATCTGATCGAGGCCTGCAAACACCCTTTCAGCCTCACCAGACAGGTCGAAGTCGCCCTTCATTGCACGCTTGAGGGTGGTATCTACCACCAGCAGCCTGTTGATTTCGTTTGTACCTTCGAATATCCTGTTTATTCTTGAATCGCGATAGGCCCTTTCAACGTCCATTTCGGCCGAGTAGCCCATACCACCGTGTATCTGCACAGCCTCATCAACAACGAAGTCAAGCATCTCCGATCCGTAGACCTTCAGTATGGCCGCTTCAATCGCGTAGTGGCTGATTGCATCTATTGAGGCTCTCGACCTCTCGCAATTCTCTGCCTTATAGCGCTCAGCAAGATTGTCAATGTCCTTGCTGACCCTGTAAATGGCCGACTCGGTGGCAAATGTCCTGATAACCTGGTTAGCCAGTTTCTGCTTTATTGCCCCGAAGGTTGCTATCTGCACCCCGAATTGTTTTCTTTCGTTGGCATACCTTACAGAGTCGATGATCGCCTTTCTGGCTGCTCCGATAACATTGGCACCAAGCTTTATACGCCCCATGTGAAGAATACTGAGGGCTATGCGGAATCCCTCACCTCTTGCACCAAGGAGGTTTTCTACCGGCACTTTCACATCATTATAGTAGATCTGTGCTGTTGATGAACCCTTTATACCCATTTTATGTTCATCAGGACCAATAACCACACCGGGGTAGTCTTTCTCAACGATGAATGCACTAAGAACCCTATCGTTGTCGATCTTGGCAAAGACTATCTGTATATCGGCAAAACCGGCATTTGTTATCCACATTTTCTGGCCGTTGAGGATGTAGTGTTTTCCGTCCTCACTAAGGGTGGCATTTGATTTTCCCGAGTTGGCGTCACTGCCGGCTCCGGGCTCTGTAAGGCAGTAGGCTCCGATAAGTTCTCCTGATGCAAGGCCGGGGATGTATCTCTGTCTCTGATCATCGTTTCCGAAATACATCACAGGCATGGTTCCTATGCCACAGTGGGCCATGTATGCCACTGAGAATGAATAGCCTGCACCGGTTGTCTGTGCCACCAGCATCTGGGTAACGAATGACTGTCCGAAACCACCGTACTCTTCAGGAATTGCTATTCCCATCAGACCCAGTTCGCCAGACTTTTTAAGGACACTGCTCATAAGTTCCCTGTCACCCTTCTCAAGCTGATTGATATTCGGATAAACCTCTGCCTCAAGGAAGTCCTGACAGGTCTGGGCGATCATCCGCTGTTCCTCATCAAACTCCTCAGGAACGAACACGGTGTCGGGATTTACTGTTCTTACGAGAAACTCACCACTTTTCAAAGCCTTTTCATTTTCCATTACAATATTCATTTAAGATTTTATATTCCCAGTGATTGTACTACCAGTTCGGCGACATCGAGATTCCTGACATCCTCCTCGCGGTTCTTGTATTTTATTCCATCTGTCATCATGGTCATGCAGAAAGGGCAGGCTGTGGCAATAACAGATGCACCCGTTTCGAGAGCATCGTCGGTTCTGTCGAGAAACACCTCCCTGTCACCCTTCTCGGCCTCCTTGAACATCTGGCCTCCGCCGGCACCGCAGCAGAGGGCATGACTCCTGTTCCTTTGCATTTCGCGCACCTCCGGAACCATAGTCCTGAGTACCTTGCGAGGCTGTTCATACTCTTCATTTCCCCTACCCAGGTAGCACGGATCGTGATATGTTACGCTTATATCTTTCAGCAGTGATCTGTTGATCCTGAGTTTTCCGCTGCCGATATTCTGATCAATGAAGTCAATATAGTTAATGACCTCTGCCTCGGCCCCGAGTTCGGGATACTCATTTTTGAATACATTGTAGCAATGCGGGCAGATAGTAATGATGCGCTTAATATCATACATTTTGAATATCTCGATATTCTGCAGTGCCTGCATCTGGAAGAGCATCTCATTACCGGCCCTGCGTGCAGGGTCTCCTGTACATGACTCTTCCTTACCCAGAACGGCGTAGCTGGTACCAAGGTGGTTAAGTATCTTTCCAAATGCTGCGGCCACTTTCCTGTACCTGTCGTCGAAAGCACCGGCGCAGCCCACCCAGAAGAGGTATTCGGGCTTTTCACCACGGGCCGCAAGGTCTGCCATTACCGGAACAGGTTCCTTCGCCCACTGAAGCCTGTCTTCGGGAGAATACTGCCATGGGGCACCGTTGTTCTCAATATTGCTGAATACCGCTTTGATTTCTCCGGGAGCTGATCCCTCCTCCATTACGAGGTATCTTCTCATATCGACAATCAGCGAGGGGTGATTTATATTCACCGGACACTCCATGGCACAGGCGTTGCATGTTGTACAGGCCCAAAGCTCCTCTTCGGTTATCCATGAACGCAGCAACGATTTTCCATCATCATAGTCTCTGCCGTTTTTAAGCATCAGAGGACCCTTTTCCTTCATGCGCGCACGCAGGTCCATCATTATCTTTCTGGGTGACAGTTTCTTACCGGTAATATTGGCAGGACATACAGCGGTGCAGCGACCGCATTCGGTGCATGAGAGAGCATCGAAGTAGTTCTTCCATATCACATCCTGTGCATCCCTGACGCCAAACCTTTCGGGTGCCTGACCTTCAGGCGCTGCCTGGAAGGCAGTCTGCGGATCGAGCATCAGTTTAACCTCTTTGGTGATACTCTCCATATTGTCGAGTTTGCCCAGCGGTTCCAGCCTTGTGAGGAATACGTTGGGTACAGACATGAATACATGGAAGTGCTTCGAGTAAGGAAGCAGGTTTGCAAAGATGAAAATCAGTACAATATGTGACCACCAGAATATCTCATGCCAGATATGCAATTCCCCGGGTCCCATTCCTGCAAAAAGCGGAGCCATCAGGGCTCCCACTGGGTATACACCGGCAACCTGTCCGCCATGTACATTTGTGACAGCAATGTAGGAGGCATTCATTCCTAGCAGTGAGACCATAAGGAGGAAGATCATTGTCAGTGCCAGGGCAGCATCTATATGAGATATCTTCTTCATCTCTGCCCCTTCGAAACGTTTCACATGTATGAACAGCCTCCTGAAAAGGAATATCAGGATTGCAATAGCCACAAGCAGGGCAAAGACGTCTCCCGATGCCATGATAATATTGTATACCGGGCCCAGCACCTTCAGTATCCTTTCGGTACCTGCCAGTCCGTCGATGACCATCTCAACGCTGCCGATGAGTATGACGCAGAAGCCCCAGAATACCAATGCATGGAGAAACCCGGTAGCCGGTTCCCTGAAAATCTTTGTCTGGCCGAATGCCACTTCGAGGGTTACCATTATACGGCGACGGATGTTCCTGACCGGGAAACCGGGCCTGGTGAGCAGGAAATACCTGATTATCCTTGTTGCAGTCCATGCAAAAACAGCTATGGTAACGAGCAGAACAAGGGCAAAGATCAGTTGTCGGGTCATTTCTGTTACGATTAGGTCAAAGAAACGGGATTACTTTCCCCTGGCTGCCTTAACGGCGTCAACAAGTGCCGGAAGCACTTTTGAGGCATCGCCGACGATTCCGTACTGGGCAGCCTCAAAGATTGGAGCGCTTTTGTCATTGTTGATAGCGACTATGTACTTTGATGAGCTGACACCTGCAAGGTGTTGCGTTGCGCCCGATATGCCTACGGCAATATAGAGGTCGGGAGCGATAATCTTACCCGTCTGCCCGGTATGTTCCTCGTGAGGTCTCCAGCCTTCATCAGATACAGGCCTTGAGCATGCCGTTGCTCCGTCGAGAAGCGCTGCCAGTTCGACCAGTGGGGCCCAGTTGTCGGGTGACTTCATTCCTCTTCCACCCGAGACAACAACAGAAGCCTCTGACAGAAGAACCTTTCCTTCCTGCTTCTGAACTTCGAGTACCTCTGTCTTTGCAGCAGGAACCGTTGCTGGCTGGTAATTCTCAACGACGGCAGCCACCTTGTTTTCAGCCAGGTCGAATGAGTTAGGCATCAGTGTCATGACGCGAACCGGGGTTTTAATTACAGAGTGCGCCAGTGCATTTCCTGAATAGACCCTTCTGTTAACGGTGAAAGGTTCAGTCGAAACAGGGAGTCCTGTTACACCTGCAGCCAGGCCGGCCTTCAGTCTTACTGCAAGCCGTGGTGCCAGAGCCTTGCCCGTTGCACTGCCGGTGAGAAGCACTACTGCAGCGTTCACAGAGGCTGCCACTTCGGCAATCAGAGTAGTATAGTTCTGACTATCAAATATCTTATACTCAGGTGCATTTACATTGAGAACCTTGCCGGCACCAAAGAGACCCAGTTTGTCAGTTTCTTCGGCAGCGACCTCACCGACTGAGAGGGCGACCACAGAACTGTTCATCATTCCTGCCAGTGAAGAAGCATAGGAGATCAGTTCGAAAACGGGTTTAGTGAATTTTCCGTTCCTGTTTTCAGTATATACAAGTATCGACATAACGATCAGTTTTTCGTGTTTCAGTATCAGATTACTTTTGCTTCGTTTTGCAGCAGGGCAATGAGTTCGCCGGCATTTTCGGGCTCGATGAAGCGGCAGACAGCCCTTGGTTTCGGCAGGTCGAATCCCGTAACCTCGGTAAGTTTTTCAATTGGGGCCGGTTCAACAACCTTGATACTCTTTGTACGGGCTGTCATGATTCCCCTCATAGAGGCAATCCGCGGCTCCTTTGCTATGCCTTTCTGCACAACGGCAACAAAGGGTGCAGGAACCGAAACAACCTCCTTGCCCCCGTCTGTTTCGCGCGTAAGAATTGCCTTTCCGTTTTCTATCTTTAACCCTGAAACCCCTGATACTGAGGGGACACCAAGGAGCTCAGCCATCATTCCTCCAACGGCCGAACCGTTGAAATCACTCGATTCAATTCCGCATAGGATTATGTCGTATGATTCGTTCTTTACAACTTCGGCCAGTTGCGCTGCAACAAAGAATGAGTCGGAGGCCGGTGCATTTATCCTGACAGCATCGTCTGCGCCAATTGCAAGGGCTTTCCGAATTGTTGGCTCGGCGTCGGCACCGCCCACATGGGCTACAGTTACAGATGATATACCGGCAGAGGCATCATCCTTGAGCTCGAGTGCACGGGTGAGAGACAACTCATCCCATGGATTGATGACCCACTGTACACCTGTGGAGTCAAATTTGCTGTTCCCGTCAGTAAACCTGATTTTGGTTGTCGTGTCGGGTACATTGCTGATACAAACAAGTATTTTCATTTATGATGTTTTTATTACTGTGATAATGATCTGCTTCCGTTTTTTTCGGGCGTACAAATATATAAAAAATGGATAAGCAAACAAGTCGGGGTTTTGACATTTTGAGACATGGTCGAAAATTTTCATCACCCTTAGCGTCTGACTTAAAGCATATTATAAACCAACAGAGCCAGCCTGACGTTGTCTATTCGAATACCGGAAGGATACTGATAAAATTCAGATAGCCCTCTCAGGCTGATTTGATTAATAATTGATAAATTGCGGGTCGAAAATTCGAGAGTCCTCTAACAGTCAACCAATTGAAAATAAGCACTAAAGTATACATTGCCATAACGTTTGCGATGCTCTTCTGGAGCTTTTCATTCGTGTGGTTCAAGATTGCCAATGTCTTTTACAAACCCATAACCATAGTCTTTCTGAGGCTTGTGATTGCGGTAGCGTTGCTGTCACTGTTTCTATGGGTTACGGGGGCCATGAAGAGGACACGAATTGAGAGGGAGGACAAGAAGTATTTTCTGTTGCTGGGCTTCCTTGAACCATTTCTCTATTTTCTTGGTGAGAGTTTTGGTCTGACCTATGTATCATCGACTGCAGGTTCGGTTCTGATATCAACCATCCCGGTCTTTGCAACCATCGGGGCATGGCTGCTTTATCGTGAAAGGCTCAGGCTGATCAACTATGCCGGAATCCTTCTCTCATTCACAGGTGTGCTGGTTTTCATCCTCAACAGCGACGGCACATTATCGTTCAATATCAGGGGAATCATGCTGATGATGCTGGCGGTATTCTCGGCGGTGGGCTACAATCTCACCCTGAGGCACCTCGCAGGCAGATATAATCCGGTCTTTATTGTTAATGTACAGAACATTATAGGGCTGGTTCTTTTCCTGCCTATCTTCCTGATTGCAGACCTTAGCGATTTTCTTCAGGTACCGCACAGTGTCGAGTCTATGACCCCGGTGGTATTGCTGGCAGTATTTGCCTCATGCGGGGCATTTATCCTGTTTGCATACTCTGTAAGGCATCTGGGAGTAACCCGTTCAAATGTATTTTCGAACTGCATACCGGTATTTACAGCTGTTTTCGCATGGATACTGCTCAAGGAGGTTCTTACCCTTCAGAATATTGCAGGCATGGTAATAGTAATTGCCGGATTGTTTCTTTCGCAGATAAACGGACGCAGGAGGCTCGTTGAGGAAGCGGAGGTGCTCACCGGAAAAACCGCATGAGGGGGTCTGTGGGTGAAAATACTTAACCTGCCCAAGTCTCCGTTTCCCATAAACAGAGTATATTTATTCTCGCTATGAATTCCCGCAGCATAATAGCAGCCTTATTGTTAAGCCTCTCATTGCCATGGGCGGCTTTTGGCCAGGTTGGCGGCGACAACACCTACGAGTTCCTTAACCTCCCCTGGTCGGCGAGGGGTTCGGCCCTGGGTGGTGTTATTGTTTCTATTTCCGGTGAAGAGCCATCGTTCATCACCGGCAATCCTGCCCTTGCAACTGGAAAAATGCACGGACTGGTCTCCCTGGGATATGCAAGCTACGTGGCAGACATTGGCTTTGGTACTGCCAGCTATATTTTCAATGGCATTGGGGGAACCGTTGCAACCGGACTTAACTGGCTGAATTACGGTAGTTTCATCGGCGCCGACAATTCTGGGAACATCACCGGTTCATTCAAGGCTGCTGAGTATGCCATGAACCTGATCTATAGCAGAACAATAGATACCATCTTTAATATCGGCGTAAACCTTAAGCCGGTTTTATCGCAGCTTGAGAGCTATACCAGCTTCGGTATCGCTCTTGACATAGGTGCGTCGGTCACAAGTCGCAACTCTTTATTGTCGGCAGGAGTTGTTTTGAGGAATATTGGATTTCAGGCTGTTACTTATGCCGGTGAGGGACGAGAGAGACTCCCGTTTGAGATTCAGGCAGGGGTGTCGGGCAAGCTTGAGCATGCCCCCTTAAGATTATCACTTACCCTGAGGAATCTTCAGAAGTATGACCTTACACACAGTTACGATACGACCTCTTATGCAGGAAGCCCTGGTTCCGCCAGTGCCAGAGATGGCTTTGCAGAAAACATGCTTCGGCACATGCTGTTTGGTGTTGAGTTTCTGCCACACCAGAGCTTTTGGGTTGGGGTCGGATACAACTACCAGAGAAGGAGCGAATTAAGAATTGACAGCGGAGGTGCTGCAGCAGGGTTCTCATGGGGGTTCGGGGTGAATATTTCCGGGTTCAGGCTGGCATTCTCGAGGGCTACCTATCATCTTGCGGGAATCTCGAATCAGTTTTCACTGGCGTTCAATCCTTCAAGTATTTACAGGCGCATTACCGAATAAAATGTGAAGAAAATGGTGAAACAGAAACTGATAATAGCAGTAGACGGTTACTCTTCGTGCGGCAAGAGTACCTTTGCAAGGGCAATTGCCACGAAATATGGCTACATCTTTATCGATAGCGGGGCCATGTACAGGGCTGTAACACTGTTCTGCATAAGACAGGGCCTTGTAGGTGATGGATTTATCAGGAAGGAAGAGATTGTCAGGAGCCTCTCGATAATTGATATATCATTTAGCTACAATCCTGATAAGGGAGAGTATGAGACCTTCCTCAACTCTGAGAATGTCGAATGGGACATACGGACTGTCGAAGTAACCGGAAACGTCTCGGAGGTAAGCAAGATTTCTGAGGTCAGAATGAGGATGGTGGAGCTTCAGAGACAGATAGGATATTTCAGGGGGGTTGTGATGGATGGTCGTGATATTGGCACAGTGGTATTTCCTGATGCAGACATTAAGATCTTTATGACCGCCTCGGTTGACATAAGGGCGCAGAGACGCTACAAAGAGCTGGCAGACAAAGGCATAGAAGCCAATTATGATGAAATAAGGAAGGCTATCATCAAACGTGACCATATTGATGAAATCCGCGAAATAAGTCCGCTGAAAAGAGCCGATGATGCAATACTGCTTGACAACAGTAATATGACGGTAAATGAACAAATGGAGTGGATAAGCGGTATTATTGATAAAAAGATTGATGAAGGTAGAGATTGATACCGGATCGGGATTCTGTTTTGGTGTGGAGAATGCCGTTACGATTGCCGAAAGGGCACTTGAGGAAGGTGAGAGAGTCTATTGCCTGGGATCAATAGTACACAACGATGCTGAGGTTGAACGACTCACCGGCAAGGGACTCATAACCGTTGGCAGGGATGAGTATCTGACAATGAGGGATTGCAAGGTGCTGATCAGGGCACACGGGGAGCCTCCTTCCACTTATGAGATTGCCGCGAGGAATAATATTCAAATCATCGAAGCTACCTGCCCGATTGTGAAGAGGCTTCAGGCGAGAATCAGGAGTGCGTGGAGCCAGTCCCGGGAAGATGGCGGTCAGGTTGTTATCTTTGGTAAGGAGGGCCATGCCGAGGTAGTTGGCCTGCTTGGCCAGACACTTGGAGAGGCAATATTGGTAACCGGTGAAAAGGACCTCGGCAAAATTGACTTTACCAAAAAAGTGATCCTGTTTTCACAGACCACAATGAGTAATGAGGATTACGATCGGCTTGCCGTTGAGATAAGGCAGAGGATTGCCGGGGCGGTAACTGCTGATGAAGCTATTAATATGCTCACTGTCAACAGGTCGATATGTGGACAGGTGTCGAACAGGGAGCCAAGATTGAAAAGATTTTGTTCTTCTCATGATGTGATCATATTTGTAAGCGGAAAGGAGAGCTCCAACGGTAAAATGTTATTCAATGTCTGCCAGAACAAGAATCGCAACTCACATTTGATTTCAACCCCTGAAGAGTTGAGTATTGAGTGGTTCAGGGGTGCAGAGAGTGTCGGAGTCTGCGGTGCGACATCCACACCAAAATGGTTGATTGAGAGCGTTGCCAGCGCGATCGAAAAAATCGGAGAGAAGCTGAAGTCAGGGCAGTTGTAACAGCCGCAAAAATGTTATAACTTCGCGCGGAAATAAAGAATGTCATTTAGCAGAGATGGGTAGGATAAAAAGAATAGGGGTTCTTACATCAGGGGGAGATGCCCCCGGAATGAATGCGGCCATAAGGGCGGTAACCCGTACGGGAGTATACTATGATCTTGAGGTGATCGGCATCAGGCATGGTTTTCAGGGTCTTATCAACGCAAATTTCAAGCCGCTTAAGGCATATAGTGTCAGCGACATAATACAGCGGGGTGGCACAATATTAAAAACGGCCAGAAGCGAGGAGTTCCGCACGCCGGAAGGAAGAAGGACAGCGTATGTGAATCTCAGGGAGGCCGGGATTGACGGTGTGGTATGCATTGGTGGTGACGGAACATTCACGGGTGCGGGTCTCTTCAGTGAGGAGTTCGACATTCCCTTTGTTGGTGTTCCAGGAACCATCGACAATGATATCTACGGAACCGATTATACTATTGGCTATGATACAGCGCTTAACACTGTTATTGAGGCTGTCGACAAGATAAGGGATACCGCGTCAGCGCACAACAGGATGTTCTTTGTAGAGGTGATGGGAGCCGAGGCGGGCTTCATTGCCCTTAACAGTGGCATTGCAACAGGGGCTGAAGCTATCATAATTCCTGAATTAAGAGGTGAAGCCAGAAACCTGAAAGCACTGATAGAGACCGGTAACAAAAGGAAAAAGTCGAGTAATATAATAATTGTTGCCGAGGGTGATGAAGAGGGAGGAGCCATAGCAATAGCCAATAAACTCAAGGATGACTTCAAGGATTACGATGTAAGGGTATCGGTGCTGGGCCATCTCCAAAGAGGAGGATCTCCCAGTGCCGTTGACCGGGTAAATGCCAGTAGGCTTGGCAATGCAGCCGTGGAAGCTCTTCTCGACGACCAGAAGAGCGTAATGGTAGGACTGCAAAACGATACTATTGTTCTGGTTCCTTTCAGAAAAGCGGTAAAGCTGAACAAAACCATCAGTCCTGCCCTGCTTGAACTTGCAAACGTTTTGTCAATCTAAAGACCAAGCCTGTTCGACATCCAGGAGAATACCTTTTCCTGGTCATCCGGGTCACACATTTCAAGACTCTGAATACAGATATACCTGATGCTTTGATCTTTCTCACAAAGACTGAGCTTAGCGTCGATGTAACCCTTTTTCCTGCTAAAAGGCTGCAGGTAAGCAAGGTCAGGTTTTGCAATATTCCTGTTACCGTGCATAAGCTCGAGATGGAACAGGAATGAGAAGAAGTTGAACTGGCTGATGCTTCTGAACCTGTGAGAGATGTTCTTTTCCATCAGTCTGCGGTTCCCGCAAAATGCGGCACCTGCCATGGTACGGCTTACAGCATGCGGAGTATGATCGAAGACGAAGTACCTCGAACGGTGGCCAGCTGCCCGGGCTGCCTCCCACTGGCCAAGATGGAACGATGGTCTGGGGGCAAAGTGCTGATTGTTAAGGATGACTCTGTTTATGGTTGTTCTTAGAGCGTTCCATGCCAGCCTGAGCAGAGGAACTGTCCTCCAGCGTCCCCGCAGTACAGGCCTGTCGCCGATGAACCATGCTTCAGGATTAATCTCTCTAACCAGGAATGTATCATCGTTGAAGCATACAAAGTTGTTTGCCAGTCCTTCAATGCGCCAGACCATGTTTTCAATCGACCTGCTGTTAAAGGTCGGCAGATAATCGGTGAAGTCGCTGAAGATTTCAGTATGGTCGACTATTCTTACAGACTGTTCCCTGTCAGGAAAATATTCTCTGATATCGTCAGAAAGCCCGGGATTCTGCCTGTCGGTAACGATGAAAATATTCCTGACGAATGGGGCAAACCTCAATATTGAAAGGAGGCAATATCGTATCTCGTTTGCAGACGCAAAGCGGGTGCTGTGAGCTCCGGGATTATTCCTGACAGAGGCGCTGTCGAGAAAAGGCCTCATCCTCTCTCTGTATACCGGATCGTCTCCGTCAACCCAGGTAATAACCACATCGATCGGGTGATTTGTATGTACAGATGTGCCTTCCGACATTTTTTTGCCTTAAAAGTATTGCTTTTTTACATCATTTTTAACCAATTTTGCCATGAACTGACCCGAAGAGTAATGAGTTCCGACACCACTGCAGGAGTTGCCGCAATTTCGATGGCCCGAAACGATGAGTTTTTTATCCGCAAGTGGATAGATTACTATGGAAGGCAGTTTGGTCGCGGGAACCTTTTCCTGATTTTGGACGGCCACGACCAACCGATTCCTGAGGGATATGAATCCATCAACGTGATAAGGCTTCCACACGCTGCCATGAACCGCAGTCGTGGCGACCGCAACAGGGCACGTATGGTTTCCCATTTTGCCAGGGCTCTTTTTCACCGTTACAGGGTTGTGGTGGCACATGATATCGACGAATTCCTTCTAATTGATCCTTCAGCTCGCCAAAGCCTTTCAGACTACCTTCTGGCGGCCTCGGGTACCACATCCCTTTCTGCCCTTGGCCTTGATGTCGGGCAGCACCTTAATGCAGAAAATGTTATTGATGCCGGCAGACCGTTCCTTGAGCAGCGTAGCTATGCGCATCTTTCGGCAAGGTATACCAAGCCGGTGGTAGCTCTGCGGCCGCTGACGTGGGGATCGGGGTTTCACCGGATCAAGGGCCGCAACTTCAGGATTGATCCGAACCTTTTTCTGTTTCACTTCGGTATGGTTGACTATGAGATGTCTCTTTCCAAAACAGGTAATCAGGCGCTGCTGAAGTCGGGATGGTCGGGGCATCTTGACAGACGCCTGCAGCTATTTGAACTTATCAGGAACAGCCAGCCTGTTGATGGTGACTCCTTCTTCGCGCAGGCCAGAAGAAGGGAAAGCCTCTTCAGACCGTTGTATGCCCTCAACAAGCCGGGAATGCTGAAGGAACAACCAATTATCAGGATACCTGAACGTTTCAGGTCAGTCATATAATAGTGCATCATTTCAATAATAAATATGAGTCTACCATTCCGACTACAAAAGAGAGTCAAGCGTTTTCTTTTCAACCTCAGCGCTGCAGAAAACAGTATCTACCTGGCATATTACAAATATCTCTACAGGCCTCGAAAGGGGTCTGTCGCAGAGCATATTGACAACTATTCGAAAAAAAACAGCCCTGTTACATTTCTTCAGATAGGCGCCAATGACGGATTCATCTACGATCCGATACACAAGTTTATAAAGAGAGATAACTGGAGGGGTATAATGCTTGAGCCACAACCTGATGTATTTAATCAGTTTCTGGTAAGGCTGCATAGAAAACGTCCGGAGATAACTTTGATAAATGCGGCTCTCGATGCTAAAGACGGTACTAAAACGCTCTACATACCGGCCGTCAGCAATGAGAGGTGGGCAACCGGACTGGCTAGTTTCAACCGTGAGGTACTGGTAAACAAGATTAAGGATGGCACCCTGAAGAGGCAGGCACTTAAGCAGGGCATCACTCTGCCGGAAGATGAAAATGAGCTTATTGCCTCCAGGGAGATAGAGACTATAAGTCCGGAGACCCTGCTGGCCCGGTTTGAGGACGAAAGAATAGACCTGCTGGCAGTCGACACGGAAGGTTTTGATTATGAAATTCTTAAAATGCTTGATCTCAGCAGGGTCAAACCTGACATAATCTTGTACGAAGAGGTTAACTTCGATCCGGCGACTGCTGCTGAGTGCAGGGCATATATTGAGAGACACGGCTATGTGTGCCGTGCCATCAGCAAGGATGTGCTGGCAATTAAGGTTTGAAGCTTTTAAAGTAGATCCGGATTTATGTCTGGAGAAACAGGACTGGCTTTTAAAAAGATTTCGTAACTTGTTAACAAAAAGAAGATTATTGTACTTTCTTTTTGCAAGCGATGAGCAGTTTTACCCATAAGGGGGGCAAGGATTTTGTCAGGAAGCTGACAGAGGTTGTCGAAGCAAACCTGCAAAACCATCAATTCGGAGTTGATGAGCTTGCGCGTGCAATGGGAGTCAGTCGCTCTTATATCCACCGTCATCTGAAACACCTCACCAACCAGACTATCACCCATTTTATCCGGTCTGTTCGCCTTGAGAAGGCCAGGGAGATGCTTATAAATGAGGATATACCTGCATCAGATATAGCCTATAGAGTCGGTTTCAGCAGTCCGGCATATTTCAGCCATTGCTTTCATGAGCATTATGGCTTTCCCCCCGGAGAAATGAGAAAGAGGGCTTTGCTGGAGCCTGATATCGACAGGGAAATAAAAGTGGTCTCTGAAGGGAGCATTCCCGCCTTTGCCGGTACCAGCAGGTTCCACCGCATGGGGAGAGTGATTCTTTATTCTGCCCTGATTATCGTGTTAGCACTCTTTCTCTACCTGCTATACAGCCCAGGGTTTGAAGCTTCGAGGTCTGAAAGCATATCTTATCCGGCAGAAAAATCGATTGTCGTACTTCCGTTCAAGAATTACAGTGAGAGTCATGATTACCAATACTTTGCCGATGGCATAACAGAAGATATCCTGAATGCCCTATTCCATGTTACCTCACTCAGGATTGTTTCGAGAACATCGTCGGAGCAGTTCAGGGGGACCCAACTGTCTGTGCCTGAAATAGCTGAGCTTATGAACGTGAGCTATGCCCTTGAGGGTAGTGTGAGACTACATGGTGACAAAACCAGAATCAGCGTTCAACTTATTGATGCCAGAACCGACAGTCATCTATGGTCACACAATTATGACAGGGAGTTTACCGACATTATAGGCATACAGGGAGATATAGCGACCGATGTTGCACGGAGTCTGAATGCCCTGATCTCAGAAGAGGAAGCCAGGTTAATTGAAAAGGTCCCTACCCGGAACCCTCAGGCCTACGATCATTACCTGCGTGCCCGGTTCCTTCTTCATAAGGCAAATAGTCCGCAGCGTGCTGATTTTGACCGATCAGGTGTACTGAATTGCATTCAGTATTATGAAAAAGCCATTACTGCAGACAGTCTCTTTGCGGAAGCGTATGCAGGCCTGGCAAATGCCTGGTTCAATCTCTCAGCCTGGGGATTTGTCCCGTTTGGTCAGGGAGGTCCCAGAGCTTTGCTCAACAGCCTTAAAGCGCTGGAAATTGATCCTGATTGTGCCGAGGCTCACGCAGTTCTGGGAGCCTACCGGATATGGGGAGGAGAGCGGAACTTCGATGAGGGAGGCAAAGAGCTGAAAAGATCGATAGACCTTAACCCCAATTTCTCAACTGCCAGGCAATGGTATGCTCAGTATCTGATGATAACCGGACCGATTGAAGAAGCCCGTAGTCATGTCGACAGGGCTCTTGAACTGGAACCATACTTCTGGGTGGTACAAAACCTTAGTGCATGGATATATTATTTTGAAGAGGAGTATGTTAAGGCTCTTGAGTCGTGCCGGATTGCGTCTGACCTGAAGCCGGACTTTACAGATAATACATGGCTTTTCGTTCTGAATTATGCTAAACTGGGAAAAGGAGATTTAGCCTCAGAAAAGCTTAAAGAACTGATAGACAGCCATCCTGTGGCGGCAGGCTATGCCGACGAGTTGGCACTTTCGTATTCCAGGTCAGGCACCAGGGGTCTTTTTGAATGGCTGATTGACATCAACATGAAGAAACCTGTTCAGGTTCAGGGCATGAACGGACATCCTTTCTTCATTGCATGGTGGAACGCCATTCTATTGAATCATGACGAGACAATTTACTGGCTTGAACGCGCCATTGACGACCCCCGTCCGATTGGAATATACCTGAACCTCATAGCAACCAATCCCGATTTTGATTTCCTGCGTGATGACCAGCGTTTTCTGCGGGTTATTGAAAAAAGGGGACTGACGGCTTATCACAAACGTCAGGCAAAATAGCCGGATATCTGACATCCTGCATTCACCAGCAACATAATTGAAACCTTTTGCAGGAAAATTGCAATTATCAGCGACATCGCTGATATGTAGTGTCATTGTCTTATGACGAAATTTGCGATAAACGTTATCGTAGTGTTTAACCAAATCTCTCAAAATCATGAAAGCAAACAGGTTAGTATTATTATTGGCCGCATGCCTGCTGGTTTTACCGGGCTGCAGTAAGTCTGATGATTTCAGTCCTGGCGTGCCGCCAGGGCTTGCCAAGGTAAAAACGCAAGCGCAAGGCCTTGATCAGGAGCGTTTTGCAACCATACCTGAAGTCGGATTGAAGGTTCATTACCGCATTATCGGTAAAGGACCGGTAAATATGGTATTCATACCAGGGTGGACCAACCCCATGACTGTATATTCAAAACAGTTTGACTATTTCAGAAACAAAGCCAGGTGCATCTACATAGATCTGCCTGGGCATGGGTTAAGTGATGCCCCGGAAGGTATTGAGTACACTCAGGAGTTGATGGCAGATGCCATCTACGCTGTTTTGAAGAAGGAGGGTGTGCAAAAATTCATTGGTGTGGGATTCAGTTGGGGTCATACACCACTGACGCAACTGGAGATAAAGCATCCAGGTATGATAACCAAGCTCATACTGCTTGATATCGGTATTACACATTGGGGTACTCCATATCCGAATATGACTGAAGCCTTGCGTAACGATCTTTATGACGCTTACTTAAACATGGATGATTCTGACAAGGAAGCAGCTCTGGGTGGTCTGATTCCCCTGGCAACAGCACCGGTTGATCTGATCGAATGGGGCAAGTATTTCCTTGACTATCCCAATTGGCTGATGGCAAACCTTTATTACCATTTAATTGAAGAGAGCGTTTGTCAACCTTATGCCTGGGACATACCAATAATGGTAGTATACAGACGTATCGGACCAGCCATTGAATACCGTACCAATCTGTTTTTCCCGGGATGTGAGATTCATATTCTGGATGTCCCTGCCCCAAGCCAACATTGTATGCAGTGGGCATATCACGATATCTTAAACCCAATGATGCTTGAATTTATCAGAAGCTCCTATCCGGGCAAGGTTCCATTTCCGGATTTGTAGAACAACCGTGAGAAGATTGCCGCCAATGGCTCTGCCATGGCGGCGGACTTCCATGGGGGTGGGAGAGAAACCATGAGAAGATTGCCGCCAATGGCTTCGCCATGGCGGCGGACTTCCATGGGGTGACCTGAAACAGAAAAAGGCCCTGCAATGCTTTGCATTGCCCAGGGTTTTGTTTTTCATTAAGCTTATGCCAGCAAGCTGTCAACGCTTCTGAAAAACAAAAACCCTGTTGCTTTCGCAACAGGGCCATTTTATTTGTTTCGTCGGGGTGAGAAGATTTTATTTTACGGCTATCTGATTGATAATCAATTATAGTTTTTCTACTACTCTTGATAAATTATTTAGTTTTTCTATTGGAAATTTGCAATAATCATCTATATTTATGCGCATTATCGAGTATCCACAAAATTTTCTACTACTATGGCAGATAATGATGGTGTAAATGTACAAGAAATAATCCAAAACTATTTCGGAAAAACGGACTGGAAAGTACGAAGAATGGTGCTTCCAAAGCAAAAGAATGCAGACGGGGAAGTGAAGATTTATATTGAGGTACTCAAATACTCATATCATGGTACAGGTGATTACAGGAAAAGAATATTGCGAATTTCCACCGAGATATGGGTTCTTCCACAAAATTGGACACAAAAGAAACAAAAGGTTTTGGATAAAGACCCATTGAGTAATGAAAAGAATGTCGTCATAACCGATAAACATAATGCCGTAGAGAACTACCTGAACAAACGAAAAGTAGTTCCTCTTAGTTTTCGCACACCTTATGTTATAGCCACTAATATTGAAAAATTCCGTACCGATTTTGAAAAACTGTTTGAACTGTTTCCACCAGAAAAACAGTCCAGCGTAAAAGGGATTACCGAATATCTTGATGAATATGTTGAGTACAGAAAAGCCAACGGTGCTGCCCGTGGTACATGGAAGGAATTCATAACCGTAAAAAACAGATTAATAAATTATGAAAATCATACTGGAAAGAAACTGTTCTTTCATGACATGACCCTTACCTTCAGTGACAATTTCAGCGTTTGGATGAACGGAGTTCCATATGACACTTCAACGGTTGAAAAAACTTTCACTGTTCTAAAAACTTTTTTAAAGCACTACTATAAGAGACGGCATGAACTTAAAATTCAACTGGATGATTCTTTCATGGATGAAGATTTCAAAAAAGGGAAGAAAAAAGCCAACGAAGCCAATCCATTATCTTACAGTGAATTCATAGAACTAACTCAAAAAGTATTTACTAACCCAGTTTTTGAAAAAACTAAAGACCGTTTCCTCTTGCAGTGCAGCACTGGACTCAGGTTTTCAGATATTGATAAAATAACCCCAGACAAGATTGAAGATAACCGAATCGTCATTCAACCACATAAAACAGCCGAGACAAAAGAGGACAATACTATATACATCAATTTAAACAAGTACAGCAAAGCCATTCTTGAAAAATATGATTACGATACAACCTCACTACGGATAAGCAATCAAAAGTATAATGATAATCTGGAAGATATGTTTGAAGAATTGAAATGGAAGAAAAGAACCAGTCATAATGGAAGAGACACGTTTATTTCAATTTGTATTCAAAAGAAAGTTCCCGTTGAAGTAATTTTAAAATGGACGGGGCAGGGAAGTTACTCGGTAATGAGAAGGTACATAAAAGTATCCGATGACCATATGAAGAGAGAAATGAGCAGGGTGTTCAGATAAGACCGATATACATTAATTTATAGATAGTTAATTAAACGACAAACATTTAAAAGTTCAAAAAACAATACCCTGCGATTTATTGTTTTAAAATTTTATATCTTTAAAAGATATTATACCTTTGCAAGTCATTTTAAAAGATGAGTAAATTAAGAGAGAAATCAGAATTTAATTTTGATGCCGCTCGGTTATTGATAGACAATTATTTATTTGCACCAAGTGTGCATTGCTCATATTACAGTTGTTTCCAATTGATGAAGTTTACTATTAAGAACTTTTTTCACATAAGTTATGATGAACTTAATCAAAAGGTATCCGTTAACACATCAGGGGGAACTCATTCCTACGTTACCAATTTCTTTAATAAGGAAGTGAAGAAGAAAGGGATTTCGGATTATAGCGAGTTCAGTCGAAAAATAA
>CAYUOS010000056.1:0-18848 GCA_964446435.1 uncultured Rikenellaceae bacterium
ATAAAAGCATTAATACATTCGAAATAAATGAAACTTTCTTTTTCAGAACGCCCCGTCAATTTGAATATTACAAATGCTTTACCACCCACAATAATCTTATACGGGATATCAGATATACCAACAATGTAAATAACTATGGGAGTAAGAGGTTTTTTCCCTTTATTAGCAAAACAGATACGTGGGATGATCTTGTAAAGACAATAACTATAACAAATTCTGTCTACGATTATGATGGGAATCTAACTGGTTCAGAGAAACGTTATCTGGATGAAGATTCAAGTCTGGTAGCGACAAAGAGAATCTTTAACACCTATAACCAGTTTGGTAATTGGGGAATAAAGAACAAGTTAACAAAGAGTATTACCGAATCACATTATGAATCAGACACTCTCTACAGAAGATTAATTACTTACAGCTACGACTCTAACGGAAACCTAACCACTCAAATCGCTGATTCGGGGAAAACTAAAGCTGTTACAACAAGCTATCTTATTAACTCCCTTGGAATGCCATACCAGAAAACAGTATCTTCAACCGGCCTTTCATCACGGGTTGAATCTTATGAGTTCGATACTAAGTTCCGTTTCGTTACAAGAGTTATTAATCCTGGCGGGAATTCTATTTACATTCAAAATTATCCTGGCACTGGTAATATCAGGTCACACACAGACATAAATGGCCTGCGCTCTGAGTTCGATTATGATGGGTTTGGTCGGCCTAAAACCAGTATCAATGCTTACGAGAATGAAATCTCAACATACATTTTGTGGGATGCTGAAGATATTATATCAGAAGATTTTCTCTGGTCAGTTCAGACTAATGGAACAAATGTCCCGGCAACAGAAGTATGGTATGATCCTCTTGGTCGGGAGAAGGCATATTATAGTCCAACCTTACAATCAATCTACATAGGAAAGAAGTATAACTCTGCCGGCCAGTTGATTCAGGAAACCAGATCAAACAGAACAGGGCCTTCACAACACTCATATATTAAAACAAGTTTTGATTATGATGATTTTGGCAGGCTGTTCTCTGTCAGCACCCCGGGCATTGGAACATTTATTCACTTCAATGGAAGGGAAACCACCGAATATCTCCCCGGTTACAAAAGGAGGGAGAGCACAACCGATGCTATGGGTAATGTGCTGCATATAAAAGAAAACAATAATTCTAATCTGACAACCAGCTATGTCTACCATAGCAGTGGTCAGGTAAAACAAACCGTCTCAGCCGGCAATACTGTTACGGTTGACTTCGATGAGTATGGCAGACCTGAAACAATTACAAGTCAGAACTCGGGAACTGAAAAGTATTCCTATAATGCTTTTGGGGAATTGACCCGTACGATAAATGCAAAGGGAGACACTGCATCTTACAGCTATGATAACCTGGGACGAATTACTTCCATTACAGAGCCAGAAGGGACTACTACCTATTCTTATGTAACAAGCGGTAATGGCCTTCAGCAAATATCTTCTGTTTCAGGACCAGGAGTTTCATATTCCTATCAATATGATTCTTACGGAAGACTCACGCAGCTTTCAAAAACTATATCAAACGGCCCTACTCTTACCGTTAACTATTCTTATGACAGTAATGGAAACATTGATGAAATAACATATCCGGGAGGTTTTGCTATAAGTCACCTTTATGATATTAACGGATATCTTAACGAGATCCGCGACGCTGCTGATAATACCATCTGGAAGCTATATTCACTTACTGGTTCCGGACGACCTGTAAGCTATGATCTAGGTTCGGGTAACATTTCAGTATCCTGCACCTATGATACACTCGGTTATCTTAAGACAAAAAACATTGGAAACTGGCAACAAACTTATAACTTTGATGTAGTCAACGGCAATTTGATGGAGAGAGGTTATAAGAATACCAGCATGCAGGTCGATCTTTCAGAGACGTTTACCTATGACAACCTGAACAGGTTGCTGACTGCAACAACTGCCGGGGCCGATACCCTCAAACTTACCTATGACTATAATGGGAACATAGCCTCAAAGAGTGATGCAGGAACCTACTCCTATCACCCCTCAAAGATTAATGCAGTTACGTCAATTGATGGTAATCCGTCGACAATACCCGGTATTGATCAGCGGATAACTTACAACTCCTATCACAAGGCAACTTCCATCTGCGAGGGATCAGACTCTCTGGCAATTGTTTACGGTCCCGACAAACAAAGGGCAGTTGCACGGTACTATGTGAATTCAACCCTCACCCGAACAATCTACTACTTTGGTGATTATGAAATGGAGGTTACTACTTCCGATACCATTCACAGGTACTATGTAAGGTCCACAACGGGTATTGCTGCTCTGAAGGTGAAGAGCGGATCGACAGACAGCCTGTATTATGCCGGAACCGACCATCTGGGATCAATAATTGCACTCTACCGGAACGACGGGTCAGTTAAGGAGCATTATTCGTTTGACGCATGGGGAAGAAGAAGAAATCCCGCCGACTGGTCATACAACAATGTACCGGCACCGGCACTTACAGAACGGGGATTTACAAGCCACGAGCATCTCGATAAATTCGGCCTGATTAATATGAACGGCAGGCTGTATGATCCTGTCCTGGGAAGATTTCTGAATGCCGACCCGGTGATACAATTTCCCGGATTTACCCAGTCGTACAACAGCTACTCCTATGTGATGAACAACCCCCTTCGGTTTACCGACCCTACCGGCTACACCGCCTCAATCGATGCATTTACAGAGGCAGGTCTGGATAACCGGAGACATTCGGAGAAATTGCGTGATTTATTCGGGGAGATGTATTATGATGTATATATTAGTCATTTCCTCGATGAGGAATATCAGGGTCCAATAACACTAACATTTAAAGATGGCAGTTACTATACTCTGGACGGAAAAAAGCTAACTCCGGAGGAGGCAATGGCGCATATCATGAGGAATAGTGCTATTGCACAGGCTATTGCGGGGGTTCCCCAAGGAGGGCCCTCAGGACAAGGGGAGAAATATGGCACAATTACAGGGGCATTAAATATTTCTATGAATTTGAGTGTTGGCGCAGGGGGAGCAATAGAATTTGGGTATGTAGTAACAGATAAGGGATATTTACAGTATTACTATACAAAATACACATCCGCTTCAATACTTTCTGCCGGAGCTAGCGTAAATGCTGTCTTGATATCTGGAAACCCAAGTTTATCTGCATGGAAGGGTAGTGCCTATGAGATAGGAGGTAATTATCGATCAATAGTAACGCAATACGGAGGTAACTTGGAAAATACTTTCTCAACAATCACCCTAGGTTTTGGAATCGGTATTTCCTTTCCAACCAAAGGGACCGGGGTTGGAAATGTAGGTACTACAAGATTATTAGGTACCCCGATTGACGCTAAAGCTCGTCCAAATGAGTTTACGAACTGGTACATGCGTACAGGAGGCATGAGATAATACTTTATAACTATGTACATTACAATTAAAGGTGAGAGGAAAACCCTACAAGAAGGAATTGATTTTGAAAGACTTCGGGATGGTTTAGTAAGAAGACTAGGTTCCATGGGTGCAGATAATATTGTAGTCCAAAATAACATAGTATCTTTCAATAATAGGTTTTGGAAAGTTGGGTCAAATACGAGCATAATGTCTATGGTAAGCAGTGGCACAATAATAATATCGACTTCAGATTCAGAACCACAAATTTCCTTCTCTTATAAGGTTTCTATAAGAGGTTATATAGTATTATTCTTAATATCCATATCAGCAGGTGTTCTAGTTTCTCCATTTCTATTCATGGGTACATTACTAATTGTAATTGAATTCATATTTTCTATAAACAATGTCAATGCAGCGACGAAACAAATGTTAAAGGAACTATTAATTGAAGATTAGTAGTTGTTTCGGTATGGGGAAACTTTTTATCATATGATTCTTTTGCGGCTTATACACCTGAAAAAAGGATTCTCTAAAAGGTTTAAAGAAGTCGGTAAATAAGTAGTATGATGGACTGTGTTATTCGGGCTACAAATACAGATTTATTAATTGAACAGAAAAGAGATTTCAAATTACGGATTAAAGGAAAAAATAAACTGGTAGGTGATGGAGATGTTTTTATTAGGAAAGAAAAGCTATTAACAATCCTTATCAGGAAGCCAGTCCGATAGCAGTAGAAAGGGTGTCTTTCATTCGTTTCTTTGCAATGAGTGCATCCAGGGTGGAATAGAAAGCCTGTTTTTCCTTATCGTCAAGCTTATCAATAATGTTTACTTCTCGATAAGGGACTTGTCGTAAGAGTTTACATCCTTAAAAACATCATCCGATTTGAACTACCGGGAACCTTGCAGTCCCCCTCTCCTGGCTTGTCCACCCTTTTAAGATTAAAAATATCAATATTGTATATCAGGCGGTTACGCTGAAAAAGTCTTAAATTTACCGCACTAAGGTAAATTTATGCTACGTATCAGAGTCGTTACAACAGCATCTGGGGCTAATGCAGTTCAAGTAGTTTACTACAAGAATGGCAAGCGTTTTATATTTAAGCATATCGGGTCTGCAAATAGTAGTCAAGAATTGGAGTCATTGAAATTGGTTGCCCAAGATGTTATTAAGAACTTCAATCCGGAAATTCCTTTGTTTGAGGACGCTAAGCTTGATAATCTTCTGTACCTGGATAAGACTGAGTTTTTGGGAGTGTATTCTACTTTTCTCTATGAGGTTATCTCTGGACTGATTTCTCAGGTAGGCCTGGATAGGATAGGGAAACAATTGCTGCTTGATCTGGTAACCATTAGGATTGTAGAGCCCGCCTCCAAACAACGTTCTATAGAACTCTTAGAAAGTTATTTTGGGATTAAGCTTAGGAGGCAGAGCTAATACCAATCTGCGCCGCAATGGCTTCTTCTGAAGGAAGAAATTGAGCGCATTGTTGTTGAGTTTGCCAAGAACAACTATGGCTTCGATTTTAACCTGCTGTTTTACGATGTGACCACTTTATACTTTGAAACATTTGATGAAGACGAGCTACGAAGAAACGATTTTTCTAAGGACAACAAATCACAGCAGCCACAGATTTTAATCGCTCTGCTGGTTACCAGAGAAGGCTTTCCAATAGCGTACAGCATCTTTTCCGGCAATATCTTTGAAGGCCATACAATAATACCTGTGGTAAACGCATTCATCAAGAAACATGCAGTTAAAGAGTTTACTGTGGTTGCCGATGCAGCAATGATAAGCGCTACCAACATACAGGAGCTTTTATCAAATAACATCAACTACATTGTTGGAGCAAGGCTGGGCAACTTATCAAATGATTTGATTGAACAGATAAATGGTAGCATTCCCAGAGAGGACGGGGCAAGTATTAGGATAAAAACAGATAATGGGTATTTGATTTGCGCATACTCTACGGTTCGTTACAGAAAAGACAAGTATGAGATGGAAAAGCAAATTGAAAAGGCTCGGGCCATTATCGAGACTCCCTCAAAAGGGAAAAGGGTAAAGTTTATCAAAACTACTGGTGAGCAGGTAGTGCTTAATCAGGCCTTGATTGAGAAATCAAAAAAACTATTGGGAATCAAGGGGTACTATACCAACCTGGCCGAGAATGTTGCGAATAACCAAACAATCATCGAGCGTTATCACGAACTATACAGAGTAGAGCAAGCCTTCAGAATATCGAAGCACGATTTACATACAAGACCCATTTTTCACTTTAAGGAAGATCCTATTAAGCTTCACATCTTAATCTGTTTTATGGCGTTAGTGATGTCTAAGCACATTGAATTGACTACTGGAGACTCCCTCAGGAAGTTTTTAACGGAATGTAAGAAGGTAACGGATGCCCGGATGCTTAATAAAATAACAAACAAAGAGACAAGAATAAGATCAAAACAAAACGATATGACATTAGAATACCTCAAATCTCTGAAATTACCGCACTAAAGTGGACAAGTCAAGACCGGGCAGTCTCAATAATGCTTCTTACATCATTCAATAATCTTTCTAGCGAGGGAACTATCTTTTTATCCATTTTGCTGTTATCTATTTCAAAACTACATCTATTTTCTTAGCGACACTCGTCTTTAAGGTCACAAATTGTGACCTTAAAAGCTATCCCAGCGGATGACACTTATTTATCGCCTCCTGCAGATCCTCAAGATAGGACTTGATCCTGTCAATGCTCTGAAGCATATGATCGATATAGATTCTGTCATCCTTCATTCATAAATGACTTTCAAATCCTTATAAATGTAGCTTCGCAGTTTTTCATTCTTCAGCGAGGCTTTTGTCACAAGATCAATCTTCCTCCCCAGGATAACCGAAAGCTCCCTGTGAATCTTAACCAGATCGAACAGGGATACATTTGACCGAAACTTTACTAATATGTCAATATCGCTAGCAGCGCTTTGTTCTCCTCTTGCAAATGAACCAAAAATGCCAATCCTCTCAGGCTTGTACGACTGGAGATAGTTAATAATATTACTGTTTATTTCATTCTGATTCATAACAGAGCAAATGTAAACATTTTCACTGTTAGTTAATTATAACTATTCCAGTGGCCGATCTGTTGATCGTACATCCGGGCCTGCGGCCTATGGGAGGCTGGATTACGGCAGCTGCGAATTCATCGCAACTGCCGTGATCCAGGTGGGGAGTTCCTTACAAACCAACAAAAGGCTTATTGGCCTGACGGCCAATAAGTTGCTTGTTTTTGCTTCAGGCCCTTCAAGCAAGCTTGAGGGCCCCTGCAAAAACAAGAGACCAGAGGCAACGCCTCTGGCCTTTTGTTGGTTTGTGGGTTGTACTGGATTCGAACCAGTGGCCCCTACCCTGTCAAGGTAATGCTCTAAACCAACTGAGCTAACAACCCTCGCTAAGTGTCTGCAAATATATGCGGTATGTCTGAAAAAAACAATATCACGAAAAATCAAAGGCCGATATATAGGCCGGAGCATCGTAAAACATCTCCCTCTCTTCATCAGAAATGCCTGTAAACCGCGCGTATACCAGTCCGGGCTTCGCATTGAGCAGCCTGTTCAGAGCCCCAAGATCAACCTGCGTGCGCAAGGTATCATACAGGGGTCCCCTGTCATCGGCCCAGGTCAATGCGGTATTGCACCCTGTTTCAGCCAGAACCGTCTCAAAAAGAGTGGCAAGGACATCAGCACGACCCGGAAGGTGAAACATCGAATCAAGCGCAGTAAACCTGAACAATCCGGGCTTGAACAGCCTGCGCCAATAGGGTGCGAAGGGCAGAACCTTCATCATTATCCAACCCCATACGCCCGGAACGTTATGAATAACATACTCTGTCGGTACCGCCGAAACCCCTGCAATAATCCGCCCGTTCTCACGCAAAACATAAAAGCTGTCACCCTGAAATGCCATGCTGTCATTGAAGAAAGAGTAGCCACTATAATACTCCTCCAGCAACTTCCTCACAACAGGGTAGTCTTCTTCAGAAGCACGCGACACCGAACCTGAAGCAACAGGACTAAAACGGCTGAAGGCCACCGTCAAAAATGACCTGATATATTCGTATCCCGCCTGCTGAACGATGTTCCTGGTGCGTTCATTCCTGCTCTCAACATAGGCATAAAGTATATGTCTTTCATTCTCCTTAACTCCCGGAAATCCAAGCAGATGCGGTTGACTGAACATCCTCAGCGACTGTTTCTTGAAGCTCTCTCCATCAGCCCCCCTGCCTCCTCGTGCCGGCCGCTTCTCAGAAACCCTCTCGGTCTGATATATCTGCCTCAGCGACAGGTACCTGAGAAAAGTACACTTAATCCTGATCCCATTCAGCACACACTCGCGGTAACAAGCACCGATAGCCCCAGCCAGGGAAAAGTTTCTCCACAACGAAACCAGCCTCACCCGGTCACCATAGGCTTCAAGCTTAGCAGGAATATTGCGCACCCTATACTGCATCCCCCCCTCACTGCCCATCACCGTCTCAGAAAGAAGCCGCCTGACATCGTCACATGCCTCACCCGAAACCCTGACTTCAAGTCCCTTATAGCTGAATAGAGTCCTGTCCCTCATAACCCTCTGTCAAACGGTATCGAGGGAACCGAAGACCTTCTGCAACAGAGGAGTAACACGCGCAGAAACATCCTTCCGTATTTTCAGCTCTTCTTCGGAAACCTTCAGGAAGAGTCCGTCAAGTGCCTTGCGTGTGAGGAAATCATCGAGTTCGGTATTGACAGGATTGAGGCCTGCAAGCTTCCCGGCCACACTGTTTGCCACACTGTTCCATCTCTCGGTAAGGGTCTCCCATGACTCCTTTGTAGAGATGCCGGCAACGATCTTCTTCTCTGTAGAGACCTGTATCTTTGGCTTATACAGCGAATAGAGCTGGCTGTAGGTGGTACGGTTCAGGTACATGGTGGCGGCATTGTCCTCACCCCTGAGTATGCCAAAGGCATCTGATATAGTCATCTGTGTTACGGCACTCACGAATATAGGGGCCACCTCCCTGGCAGCATCTTCTGCCGCCCTGTTGATTCGCACAATAACATCCTCGAGCAGTTTCTCTCCTCCCGGGATACGTGAAATATTGTCAACTATAATCTTCGCCTCATCGGGCAGAAGAATCTTCACGGCGAGATCACGGTAGTAGCCGTCGGTGACAGAAAGCCTGCCGGCTGAGTTTTTCGCCCCGGTAATAAGAGCTTCCTTAAGTCCGCCAACGACCTCCTGCTCAGTAAGGGCCGCCGGAGCGACAGTCTGCATCACCTTGAGCAACTCAGCACAGCCTGCGAAAAGCAACAGAGCTGCAGCCAAAATCAAAATTCCTTTCTTCATATCGATTTAATGTTTAGTTCAATCTCCCCTTACCTGGCTTATCAGCACCCCGGCATAAAGCAGGTCATTTGGGGTCGTTATCTTAATGTTTTCTACATTTCCTTCGACAACGCTTACAGGTATTCCGGCCTGTTCGGCTACCGTGGCATCATCGGTGAAAAGCGGATTGAATTCAATGTTATAAGCCTTTTTTATAAGATCAAGCCTGAATACCTGGGGTGTCTGTACCAGTCTGATTGAATCACGGTTCATGGGTAAGGTTCCCCGCACCGTAACCATTCGTACCGATTCGCGCGGGGCAATTACAGGAATTGCCGCCCCTGAAATTTCAGCCTCCGCCAGACATCGCGCCACTGTCTCCTCAGAAACCAGGGGCCTTACGCCGTCATGGATGGCCACCAGCCCCTCCTCAGGAAGGGTTTCAAGCCCGTTCCTTACAGACCAGAATCGCTCCTCACCACCCACAACGACAGTATGCCTGATATCAAACCTGTGCTTCGAGACCAGGTTATTCCACAGGTCAATGTGATCTGCCGGCAGAACTACCGTCACAGGAGCATGCCCGGTGCAGAGGTGCATCTTCTGAATCGTGTGCATTAGCAGCGGCCTGCCGGCAAGCGGCAGGAACTGCTTTGGCAGTACGGCGTTCATTCTGCGTCCCGCACCACCGGCAACGATAAGCACATACCTTTCCATCACATTGCTAAGGCGTCACTCTTTCGTATAGAGGAACCTCTTGATGCTCCTCTTTGGTGTCTTGGCGAACTCTTCGGGATGTATACGTACCTTATGCACGGCCATGTAGTCGGGCAGCCTTTCATTCACAACCTTGCGTGTAGTCTCGAATATTTCCAGCAGCTTGTCGTCTGCAATACCATCCTTCTGCTGTGTTTCGGTATCGGGACAGATAAGCGCAACAAGCTTGTTGTCTTCGCTAATTACCAGTGATTCAAGAACCAGGTACTGGTTGTTGAAGACAGACTCGATCTCTTCAGGATAGATATTCTTGCCTGAGGGCCCGAGTATCATGCTCTTGCTCCTGCCCCTGATAAATATGTTACCTTCGGTGTCAATGTAACCCAGGTCGCCGGTATGCATCCAGCCATTCTCGTCTATGATATCCTTAGTAGCTTTCTCATTCTTATAGTACCCCAGCATCACATTCTCGCCGCGGAGGATAATCTCACCCTCACCGGTTGCCGGATCGGGATTGTCAATCTTAACCTCAAGGGTGTCGACAGACCTTCCTGAGGCGCCAAGCTTTGTGGTATCCCATGAGGCATAGCTGATAAGCGGTCCGCATTCTGTCATACCATAACCAATTGTAAACCTGAACCCTACCTTCTTGAAGAACTTTTCGGCCTCTGCATTGAGCGCGGCCCCTCCGATAACCACCTCCTTGAACCTGCCACCGAAGCTGGCATTGAGGGTCTCACGTATCTTCTTGTGAAGAACCTTGTTGAGGCCCGGTATTTTGAGCAACACCTTCATGTGTGGCTTGGTGATGACCGGAAGCAGTTTCTTCTTGTAGATCTTCTCAATAACCAGCGGAACCGACAGTATCAGACGGGGCTTGATCTCACCGAAGGCTGCCAGTATTACCTGTGGCGAAGGTGTTTTGGTGAGTATGGTGATATGGCATCCGTAGGTAAACGGGAAAAGGAACTCAAAGGCACATCCGTATGTGTGAGCCAGCGGAAGGAATGACACGAGCGGATCGCCTGGCTCGAGCGGCATATGCTTCTGTGCAAACCTAACGTTGGCAGCCAGGCTGTTGTGGGGTATCATCACGCCTTTCGAAAAACCCGTGGTTCCTGAAGTATAGCTGATAACCGCAAGCTTGTCGTTGGTGATATCGGAGAACTTCACATGCTCCGGATTCAGCTCAGGATACCTGGAGGCAAAGGTTCCATCAACTGATTCGAATGCTTTTTTCACCTCATCGTTACGATATTTGAGCATGCCAAAGGTGTCGAGTGAGAATACTCCTATTACCCCGGGCATCTTCTCAAAGTCGAGCGTCTCCCATATCTTGTCGTCAACGAAGAGGAGCTTCGAGTCTGAGTGGTTGATGATGTTTGTAAGGTCGTCGGGCTTGAAATCAGGGAGTATGGGTACCGTGACGGCGCCGTATGTTACTGTGGCCAGGTAGTTTACACACCAGTTGGCCGAGTTCTTGCCGACAAGAGCCACCTTGTCGCCCTCCTCAATACCGTACGAGGAGAAAGCGATGTGATGCTTCAGGATCATTGCAGCTATCTCCCGGTAGGTATAGCCCTTTTCCTTGTAGTTCGAGAGAGCCTCTATTTCCCAGTTTTTTCTGATGCTCTCTTCAATGTAGCCGATTAGTCTTTCCTTTATCATAAGTCAGGTTGTTTATTATTGTAAAGTTAGTAAATCTATTCTCTGCCACGAGTCCGTACAACTAATGACGGTCTCTGATAATATCGCCTCATGCCTTTCAGAATATGTACATCAGCAGCAGTGCCACAATACTCAGCAGGTTGACGACCGAGAAGAAGTAGTTGTAGCTGTCTCTTTGCTTGCTGAAATAGCCCAGCTTGCGGGCAAATACCCCTATTGTCGGAGCAAACAGCACCAGCAGGAAGGCAAAAAACTCTATCTCAAGGAACACCTCGTTTAGTCCTCCCTTGTGAAATATCGCCCTGTAGATAACCGTAAGCACGACCAGTACATACAGCAGGTAGGATGTTTTAAGCAGCAGTGTCGAAACAAGCCGCCTCTTGTGAAGCCTGTGCGGTTTCAGATAGGCATATGCAATCGCGAAGACCAGCATCATAAAGATAACCGACAGTATCTTGCTCATTACATCAGGGAAGTTTGACATGGCCTGTATCATTTGAATCAACCAATATGTCTGTAAATATAAAGCTTATTTCTGCTGGTAAAGATGTACATCTCTTTGAGGGAAAGGTATTGAAACTCCCTTTTTGTCGAATTCCTTCTTCACCTTTTCGTTTATGGCAAAATAGACCTCCCAGAACAACGGGGTGTCTGTCCAGCCTCTTGCAACAAGGTCAACAGAGCTGTCGCCAAGGGCTTTGACAGCCACCATTGGTTGCGGATCGCTATCAATTCTTTCGTCCCCGGCAAGGCACTCCATTATGATATCCCTGGCCTTGTCAATATTGTCAGAGTAACTTATTCCAAAGATCCATTCAACCCTTCTTTTCGGTTCGGCCGAGAAATTGGTTATAGACCCGGCACTCAGTCCGCCGTTTGGAACAACTACCCGTTTCCTGTCAGGAGTATTCAGCACGGTGTGAAATATCTGTATCTCCCTTACTGTTCCCGAATGACCACCTGCCTCGATAAAATCACCAACTTTGAAAGGCTTCAGGATCAATAGCATCACTCCTCCTGCGAAGTTCTGAAGGGTACCCGACAAAGCCATGCCAAAAGCAAGACCAGCGGCACCGAGCAGTGCTATAAAAGAGGTCATCTGCACACCCACCATGGTTACCACGCTAATGAAGAGCAATATCTTCAATATGGCACCAATGAGGTTTAGAAGGAACTTCTGAAGGGTAATATCGAATTCCCTCGTTTCGAACAACTTCTTCATAACCCTTATCAGTTTCCTGATAAGCCACAAGCCGACAAAAAGCGTAATCAGGGCAAGCACAAGCTTTCCCCCGTAAGTTACGGCAAGCTCAATGAGCTTATCGGTCGAAGGCAGCATTGATTGTATCTCTTCCATAATATCTCCTTAATTTTCTGCGTGTTGCGATTTCGACTAATAGCTTAATTTTGTCCAATATACTAATAAAATCTTTATTGAGGCAGGTCGGCCCGGGATAAGCAATGCCCATTCAGTATAATTCAACGGCTTTGAATGCTGACATTGTGTTTCTCATATCAGCTACCTTTGAACATTGAAACAGCTGATTGGTTATTATGGATATGAGAGACATAATTATCTTCAAACATATTAATTCTGATAAATGAACTCAAGACTTCTGGTTAGCGTGGTCATAGCCATGCTTGTTACACCGCTTGTGGCACAGACAGGATCAATAAGAGGAGTCGTTGCCGATACAGCAAACAATGAAAAGATACCCTTTGCCACCGTCGCAGTATACCCCCTGGGTTCCGGCATACCAGTAACAGGAGAGATCTCTGACGGTGACGGCAATTTCAGGATCGACCGCCTGCCCTACGGCGATTACAGGGTGGTTATATCTTTTATCGGATATACCCCGTCTGAGATTGAAAGGGTGGCAATAAACCGCCAGTCTCCCTCAGTTGACGTCGGTGTGGTCAACCTGAGGGTTGCTGCAGCAGATATCGGGCAGGTAGATGTTGTGGCCCAGGCCCGTACCGTCACGGCAGGAATTGACAGGACCTCATACAGGGCTGCTGATTTTGAGACTTCCAGGGGGGGAACAGCCACCGATATTCTCGGCAAACTGCCTTCAGTTGCTGTTGACGCCGACGGACAGGTATCACTTAGAGGAACAACAGATTTTCTCGTCTACCTCAATGGCAGGCCGGTAAACATTGAGCCGGCCATGCTTCTTGCCCAGATACCTGCAAACTCGATAGAGACCATTGAGATAATCACTGTACCCGGTGCCAGGTTTGAAGCCCAGGGCTCGGGAGGTATCATTAACATCACCACCCGAAGGGGCGGCGTTGAAGGCCTTTCGGTATCGTCAACCATCGCGGGCGGTGCGGCTCCCTGGGGAAAAACAAAAGACCGATATACCGGCTACAGCATGAACAACGACATGTTCGGAGGGGGAGTTGACCTGCTGTATAACCGTAACATGGTATCATTCTACACCAACCTCTACTACAACCAGAAAAATGTAAACGGGGTGCGCAATGGCAATGCACGTATTCTCCAGGAAAACGGTAACTACTACAATCTTGTTGGAACCGGAAGCAGGCCGGAGCTTTTCGAAAACTACTCCGCAAACGCGGGTATAATGGTTGATATTACCGAAAAATCAAAACTTGATATTTCCTACTACCATGGCTACAGGAGCGAAAAGAGGTCTGCCCTGTATCTGTACAAGGGAGAAGGTATTGTCGACAACCCCGGTGATGATCCCAGAGACTACTACACATTCAATCCCAACAAGGGCGACCGTTATGCCAGAATCAATACGGCAAGCATAAGCTTCATGCAGAAGTTGAGGAACAGTTCTGATCTGACTCTTTCTGCCATATGGGAGAGTTCGGGTCTGATACGGGATCTCTTTAACCCGAACTATAATTATGACCCGGAAACAGACGTGGTTACCTCACTGCAAAAGAACATCCGACAATCAGACGACACACCGCTCACGGGCTACCGTTTCAATGCTGATTTCCGAAAAGAACTGGCCAACGGTCACAGGCTTGAGGCCGGACTTCAGCCTCAGTTTCTGAGCAACAACGGTTCATTCAGCTATGATACGCTTTATGCGCCGACAAATGCCTGGGGTGCTTTCACGAGTCTCGAGAACGACTTTGAGCTTCGCCGGGCGATATATGCAACATATTTAAATTATACGGGGAAAACCGGGGGCCTGGAATTCATGGCCGGTATAAGGGCTGAGTATACCGATCAGGTCATGGATATCAGGAACCCGGATTATTTCAGTCTCTTCGACCGTGAAACCAAGTCACGCTACACCTACAGCAGGCTGAATCTTTTCCCCTCACTGCATTTCGGCTACAGGGTATTTGAAACAGATGACATAACACTTGCTGCAAGCAGGAGGATAAACAGGCCACAGACCCAGAATATGGCTCCTTTCCTCTACCGCAGGCATCATGAGGTTTACGAGGTTGGCGATCCGGCCCTCGAGCCGGAATTACTCACTAACCTTGAGGTATCATATCTGAAGAGAGCCGGCAACAATAACTTCCGGCTTACCGGCTTCTACCGCGGTACCGAAAATGCTCTTTTCCGGATATACACAGTATACCCTGAAGAGAATATTCTGATACGTAGTTACACCAACGCCGGAAGCTCAACTGCAATGGGCGCAGAACTTAATACAAACCTGATACTCGGCAGGGTGGCCAGGATCTTTCTTGGCGGCTCTCTCTACCGTTTCAATGTACGGGGTGAGTTCTTTGGAAGTGAGGAAGACAACACCAGCACCAACTGGAGCCTCAAGGGGAACCTGAACCTTTTTATTACCAGGACTGTCAGGTTTGTGACTGACTTCGACATGAAATCAGCAACGGTGACCGCACAGGGAAAGAATGAAATGACATTTATAAGCGGTGCCGCCTTAAACTACTCTCCTTCAAAACTTCAGGGCTGGAGCTTTTCACTCAGGGCTGTTGACCTTTTTGGCACCAATGTGACCAACTGGTCGACTCGTGCCTACGACAGTGCAGGCAGGCAGGTGTTCTATCAGGAGACAGACTATACACGGTACGGTCCGATTGCAGAGATAGGTATTACCTATGCTTTCAACATTAACGGAAAGAGCCTCAGGAGAAGCGTGGCAACCTTCGGCGAGGAGCAGTTCTGATAATAGTAGAAAGCAAACCCTCAGTATAAAACAAACAAAAACCCGTCAGGTTAAGTGCCCGACGGGTTTCTTTGTTAATTGGTCTCTTTTACAGCCTACCTGCCGGTAGTCCTTCTGCTGCTGTTGGTATTGCTGTTATTGTTACTGTTATTATTGCTGTTACTGTTGCTTTTGTTGCCGGAAGAGCTGCTGGTTGCTGCACTGCTCTTTGAAGAGTTGGTGCTGCTCTTCTGAACAGTTGCCGAGCTGCGCGAAGAACTGCTGCCGGTGTTGGTGTTGCTCCTCTGAACTGCAGTGGTGCTTCTTGAAGAGTTGCTGCTGCTGCTTCCGCTCTGCACCGTGGCTGAGCTTCTCGAGGCATTGCTGCCGGTGTTGGTGTTGCTCCTCTGAACTGCAGTGGTGCTTCTTGAAGAGTTGCTGCTGCTGTTTCCACTCTGAACCGTGGCTGAGCTTCGCGATGCGTTGCTGCCGGCGCTGGTGTTGCTCCTCTGAACCGTGCTGCTGCTCCTTGAAGAAGTAGTGCTTCCGGTGTTGCCGCTCTGCACAGTTGCTGAGCCTCTTGATGCGTTACTGCTGTTCTGTACAGCCGTTGTGCTTCTTCCGGTAGTATTACCGCTGTTCTGTACTGTTACGGAGCTTCTGGTCGGCGTACTGCTGCTTCTCTGTACTGCTGTCGTGTTTCCTGAGGCAGTGCCGGTGTTGCTCCTCTGGGTCTGGGTTGCTGTGGTGGTTCTCCTCTGATCTGCATTTCCAGACGAGGTAGTAGTGTTCCCACGGCTTGCATTGTTTACAGTTGCACGGTTGGTGGTGCTGGTAGCGGCTGCCCTGCGGTCGGTATTGCTGTTCTGTACCGCGCTGCGGTTATTGTCGTTACCTCTTCCGGTTGCGGCATTGTTGCTGCTCACAGTACTGGTTGTCCTCCTGCTCTGGTCAACCGCGGTAGCCGGATTCTGCCTGCCTGTGGTCCTTCCTGACTGCACGCTGGCGTAGAGAGCCTCTCCATGTCTCCTCTGCTCAGGACGCGAGTAGGTTGCCCTGTAGTTGCCGCTGTTGATGTTTACAACGACTACCGGTGAGTATCTGCGCACGCTTGTGTAGTAGTAGGTTGTGTACCTGGTGTACCTCACCGTGGTTGTAACCCTGTAGTGGCTGTGGTAGTAGGGGAACCAGTTGTAGTGATATCCGTAGTAGAAGTGCCAGTAGTGAGGGCGCCATGGTGACCAGTATACCGGCCAGTAGCCCCAGTACCATGATGAGCGGTATACCACGTAGGTAGGCTGGTAGATGTAGCTTATCACCGGCCATGTGGTTACTGCATGATATGTAGTGCGTGCCGGTGCAACCCTTACTGCATTGCCTGCTGTTCCGGTATAGCCCGGATTGGGTGTCTCGTCATATATTGGCTCGATGATATAGTTCTTACCGTAAAGGGCCTCATCACCTATAAGCTGTACCTGAACCGAACCGTCCCTGAACTTCTCTACGATGAAGACCGCAACGTCCTGATATTCATTCTTGTTGAGGGCAACCCTCAATACGATGTTATGAACATTGTCGTCGACATAGTCGAAAACCATTAAATAATCAACCAGGTTGTCTCCGTTGAGGTCAAGGTTGTTGATCCTGGAATCTGGATCGTTGAGGCTTCTCTCAAATCCCTCAAGCGTTGGTGATTCCTGGAAAAGATTCATCACAGCGTAGAGATTAAGGTTATCGCCCGGAAGACCCAGGTACTCCTGAGGCCTGTCCTGTGCCGTGATTGTGCTCCCTCCTGCGATCAGGAGTGCGATGGCCGTTGTGAGTATTAACTTTTTCATCTCTCTAAGTATTTATGAAGAACTGTCTCTTCGATAATGACATTTCAAAAGATATGCCAAGATTTTTGACAATTCTGCAGAGACCTGATATTCAGTGAATTATTTTTGGAATACTTACACGTGTCTTGCTTTGGATCCTAAAAGTGTATGTAATCAGGCTCCACTGGCTGTGCTTTTATACTCTATGTTTCTCGCGCTGAGGTATCTTAAAATATACTCAAAACAGGCAGGGTCTTTTCCAACCAGCTCCGGCGGGAAGACTCCCTTTTGCCTGAAGAGGCCCTCGAGTATCATTTCGGCGGTTCCGGTTGCAGTGAATCCTGTTGTCCGGGCCATTGAGGAGATCTTTTCTTCAGCATCGTATTCGTCGTACAGTTCATAGACAATCTCCCTGGCAAGACCATTTTCTTTGCCCTTTAGCCTTATTCTCATTACCGTGAACTCCTTTTCTTCCTTTCCCAGCTTCCAGTTGTCAAACAGTATCCGCGAAGTAAAATAAAACGGGGAAACCTTCGTGCCATTAAACTCAACAGGCTCTGTCTCAAAAAAACCGGATGCCTTCAATGCCTGTACCATTCTTATGTGTCCGGGATATCTCAGTGTCTTTTCCCTCATGAACGGAACATTGCCAAGTGTGTATATCAGCGACCTGAGGCCGTCTGTGTTGAATGCCTCGAGTGTTCCCACCATATAGAAATCGACCTGTTCGGGGTCGCTCATTGCAGGCTTTGTAACGATATTGCCGTTTTCAACAAAGCGTGCCGGACGGGTATACTCTTCAATCACATCGCACGGAGAGAAAGGGGCCTTGTATTCAAAGGGAAAGTTTCGCACAACGGGCAATCCCCCGACCATATATTCAAAATCTTCGATAACCATTTTCTCATTGTGATACCCTGCAATGAAATTAGGCATACCCGGAGCCACGCCACAATCCATTACAACTGTTACCCCTTTCTCCTTTGCCATCGGATCGAGAAATCTCACATCTTCCGGTAAAAATGATATATCCACAAGGTTTTTCCCCAGCTCAATTACATTCCTCATCGTCTGCAGGCCCAGAAAACCGGGCACCGCCGATATTACGATATCTGCGGTTCCAACAGCAGAAGCAAGCGCATTGATGTCTGTAACATCAAGCTTAAGTGTATTTACACTGGGCTTGGCCTTGAGTTGATTCAACGCATCATCACTGATGTCTGTCGCAAGCACCTTGTGTTTTTTCGACATGTCGAGAGCCATTGCCCTGCCAACCATGCCGGCACCGAGAATTACAATTTCTGCCATACATGTATATCATTTGTAATGGCTAAAAATAGCAATAATGTCTCAGAACAGATAAAAGCAAAAGGAACCTGGCTGATTCTACTTGATGAGATACATTGTTACCGAATAGGTACCGTATTCAGTATGTGTCTCTTGACCACCAAGAACCAGTTCGTCCTTGGTAAGTTTGATTATATCCATCTCATCATCATCCATTTTCAGCTTCTTGCTGCTGAGCAGTTCCCAGGTGCCGCTGTCTTCGTAACTGAATGTTGATACAGTGAGTGTATATGTACCATCAGGTTTGAAATCAAAAACCCCACCTGCCATTAGTGCATTTGAAAATGCAACCCATGTCTTTATATCCTCATTGGTTGAATTTGTTGTCATCTTGTCCCACTTCCAGACATGATTTGTTATCAACTCATCATCACTGAGCTTTTTGCAGCCATACAGTGAAAAAAGAATGACTCCCA
>CAYUOS010000057.1:0-18597 GCA_964446435.1 uncultured Rikenellaceae bacterium
CAGAGGATTCAGATTCATCAAACCGGTATTTGAAGAAGCACTATCATGAGAGAAGCATATATCTGTGATGCAATCAGAACACCAATAGGCCGGTATGGAGGATCACTCTCACCGGTCAGGCCAGACGACCTTGCGGCATTGGTAATCAGGCAAATCATTGACAGGAACCCGGGCATTGTACCCGGGGAGATAAATGACGTACTCTTTGGGTGTGCCAACCAGGCCGGAGAAGATAACCGCAATATTGCCAGAATGGCCTTGCTGATAGCAGGATTACCTGAAACAGTTCCGGGTGCCACAATAAACAGGCTTTGCGGCTCGGGCATGGATGCTGCAGGAATTGCCGCCCGTGCAATCAGGGCCGGAGAGGCTGATATAATTATTGCAGGAGGTGTTGAAAGCATGTCGAGGTCCCCATTTGTAATGGACAAGGCATCGGAGCCATTCTCAAGGTCTGTCAGGCTTTATGATACGACTATCGGCTGGAGGTTCATTAACAAGGTACTAGAGAGTAAGTACGGTTCAGAATCGATGATTGAAACCGCTGAAAACATTGCTTCTGATTACAACATCAGCCGAGAAGACCAGGATAAATTTGCATACCATAGCCAGGCAAAGGCACATATGGCACAAACAGACAATCTCTTTGCCGATGAGTTGATTGAGGTTTCCATACCCCAGAGAAAGGGAGATCCGGTTATTGTAAAAACCGACGAGCATCCCCGGCTAACGACTCTGGAAAAGCTGTCTGAATTGAAGCCAATAAGCCGTCCCAATGGCACTATAACCGCCGGAAACGCATCGGGGGTCAATGATGGAGCCTCTGCAATAATAGTAGCTTCAGAAGAGGCAGTAAAAAGGTATAATCTGATTCCCCGGGCCCGCATCGCAGGAATGGAGGTTGCAGGGGTGTTGCCTAGAATAATGGGAATGGGACCTGTGCCTTCAACAAAGAGACTGCTTGAAAGGCTTGGGCTTACGCTTAATCAGCTTGATATTATAGAGATCAATGAAGCTTTTGCAGCACAGGCTCTGGGATGCACAAGAGAATTGGGTCTGGCTGACGATGACAACAGGATTAACCCGCTGGGCGGAGCCATAGCGCTGGGACATCCTCTCGGCATGAGCGGTGCAAGGCTGATAACAACCGCATTTCATCAGTTGCAGCGCAGAGGTGGAAAGAGGGCTTTGTGCACGATGTGCATAGGCGTAGGTCAGGGCATATCCATGGTTCTTGAAAGGGTATAGAAGGATATTCTCAGATATCCCTGATCAGCATCTCTGCCCCTGATTCTGAAACCACACTGGTACATGTTTCTATCATTCCCGCAACTTTCTCATACTTCGAATCCCTAATAACGGTTGGCAGTTCAGAGCCTCTCTTTTCCAGCTTGTCGAGAACGAAGCCCACGGTCATTTTGTTAATATCGAGTCCGGGCTGGTAGATCCTCTGTTTGTTCTTGTCACCTACCAACTGGACAAGCAGGCCGGCTTCAGTCAGGTCATGAATGATCTCACTGCTTATTCTGACGGGTATTCTCATGCTCGCTGCTATTATTTCAGCTCCCACAGGTTCCTTACCCTGATAAAATCTCTTTACAAATGCAGAAAGGATCATTATTGTAAGTATCTTCTTCTGATACGAACTGATATTTATTGAATCGGACTCAAACTCATATCTCAGCACATTCTGGTTTGCGAATGATAATTCCGCGCCAAGCAACACTATAAGCCATGAGGTTTGTATCCAAACCATAAACAGAGGGAATGCGGCGAAGCTTCCATAAATTGCACTGAGACGTGTAATACCTATCTGCAGGTCAATGTAGAACCACTGGACGAATTGCAGGAGTGTCCCTGCCACAATTCCGGCTAAAAATGCTGAGCCGAACCTCACCTTTGTGTTTGGCAAGACAATATAAACAAAGGTAAGAACCAACCATACCATAACATATGGTGTGAGCTTCAGAAGAAAGGTAATCAACGGTTTAAATGCCTCGAGTATCCGGGCTGTCTCCATAAAGCCAGTAAGCTTGGTGGAAATAAAGACAGTAATACTGCTTGAAAGAATAACAAAAACCGGGGCTATAAGCATTATCGCAAGGTAGTCGGTAAATTTTCGTATCCACGGCCTCTGTTGCCGAACCTGCCAGATATGATTGAATGAACTTTCGAAATGGTCAAGCAACTGCATAACCGACCAGAGCAGGATTACAACACCGATACCTGCCATATATCCTCCTTTTGTTGACTGCAGCGCATTATCGGCAACAGAGAGAATCCAGCCGAGTACCTCCTGTTGAGAGGCAAACTCACTTGTTAGCCTGCCTTCAAGATCACCTTCGAGGCCGAACCCCTTGGCTACCGCAAAAGCAATAGCTGCCATAGGAATAATGGAAAGCAGAGTATATAGAGTAAGAGATGCTGCCCGCAATTGAACCTTATCCTGCCTGAACCCCCTTGCAGCCAGAACGATTGTCCTGATGTATTTAATCACAATACCGCGTCCACGCGAAGCCTGGGAAAGGCTTGTATTCCAGACAGCATGATTGAACTGCCTGAACTTGTCTAAAATCCATTTTATGGGTCGGGCCATTACATCGATATTTAATCTGTTCAGCAAATATACTAAATCAACTATTAACAGAGAGAAATCATGTAATTACCTTACCTTTGCGTTCAGGCAAATCAGAATATTCTCAAGACAGAAATATGGATATGACGAAAATCAAGAAACCGGTACTGCTCCTTGATGAAGCTAAAGCGAGGGAAAACATCAGTTTTATGAAGAATAAGGCGGAAAGGTCAGGTGTAGCTTTCCGTCCTCATTTCAAAACTCATCAGTCAGCTGCCATAGGTGAATGGTTCAGGGAGGCAGGAACTGAACGAATTACAGTTTCATCAGCAACTATGTGCAGGTACTTCCTTGACAATGGATGGGATGACATCACGGTTGCCTTTCCTGTTAATCCGAGAGAGTCTGAAGATTTCAACAGAATCTCCAGAAGAATCAAACTAAATATTCTTGTCTCAGATTATGAGCAATTTGCAGCTTTTGCTGACAGATTCAATGAAGATGCAAATATTCTTATAAAGATTGACACGGGTTACCGAAGATCCGGAGTCGACTGGAACAGCTATCCCGACCTGGTGCGAATATATGACCTTGTGAATGAAACCCCCAATCTTCGCATAATGGGGTTCCTTACACATTCAGGACATACCTACTCTGTATCAGGAGCTGAAAAGGTGATGGAGATTTTCAATGACACAAGAAGGAAGATTCTTCACACAAAAGAGGTTGCTCCTTTCAATGACGTTATTGTTTCAATCGGCGATACTCCTTCATGCAGCATATCAGAGGATTTTACAGGCATCGACGAGATCAGACCGGGCAACTTCGTCTTTTATGATCTGATGCAGGTGAATATCGGATCATGCGACACCGGCAGGGTGGCTGTGGCCCTTGCTGCACCTGTGGTATCTGTTAACAGGCATTACAACGAGCTTATTACCTATGGAGGAGCTATTCATCTCTCCAAGGAGTACATTACGGGCAACGACGGAGAGAGGATTTATGGTAAGGCTTATCTGCTTTCGGATGAAGGATGGGACCTCGACTCTGAAGTGGGTTATGTCAAAAGTCTGACCCAGGAGCACGGCATAGTCCAGGTTGCAGAATCTATGAGACTTAAGGTCAAACCCGGTGATATAATTGCAATACTGCCTGTACACAGTTGCCTTACAGTAGACCTGATGAGAAGCTATATCACACTTGATGAGAAGATAATTACAGGTCTTTGTCCCAAATAGCAAACCTCTCTAAATATCCCGATCCTTTATAGTACCGGAAGTATATTCCTTCTCCTGTGTATTGCCCGGTACGTTGCGAAAAGTGTAATTCTGAATATTGCAAATTTGAATAGTGATACGTTTGAAGAATCAAGGGCTATCTCCAGCCTGTCCCTATACCTGATATAGAAACCTGCAAGAAAGTATGCAAGGCCCAGCCGCGCAAGCCTGTCATAGGTTCTTACAAGCCTGACACTTGAAGCAAATGTTTTCCTGTCAGTTACCTTATCGCACAGAATACTGAGGTTTTCTATTCCCTGTCTGATCTTTGAGAGATATTCAGAATTTGACTCAATACCCTCATGTATGAGACCGTTATTTATGTGAAGAACATCAATTCCTGCCTTATTCAGCTGGTAACCAAGGAGAGTGTCCTCATGTCCGTATTGCTTTAGTTCCTCATTGAACCGAATCTTCATAAAGGTTTCCTTTTCTACCAGAAAATTGAAACCTGAGAACCTGGCGTGAGGGTGCCTGTTTCTGTCAGAAGCTTTTCTCTGTTCCCTCTTTCTTCCATATTTCCAGCGCAGCATCTTGTCGGGATCGGCCGGTGGATAATCCGGGTAAATCACTCCTCCGCAGATTACCTTTGCTGTTTTTAGAAGAGATAACCAGCCACGGAGATAGTTTTCTGCTGTGCCGGGTATCATTGCATCCGCATCTATGAACAGCAGGTAATCGCCATTTGCCTGAGATGCCAGACGGTTTCTGATTGCAGCCCGTCCGATGTTCCTCTCAGATGAAATCATAGTGACCCTGCCATTCAGCAGCAATTCATATCTCGCGATGTACTCAGGTGAGGATCCGTCACTTCCGATAATAAGTTCAGAAAACTCTGGTATGGTCTCCATTGACTCCCTCAGAGAGTGGACCAGTACTGTAATATCATAATTATAGACCGGAATTAGGATGGAAATCATATCAGCCTGTCTTGTACCTTCCTGCAAAAGTACCATATTAATTGAAATATTCAACCCGAGAAGCATTTGGCAGAGATATTGCATATGCTAATTTTGTGACGAAAACCAACAGGTCAGAAATGAAAAGAGTAACAATGATTATTGTACTGGCTGCATTAATGCTCAACACCGACTGCCAGACTTCATCAGGGAAAGGATACAGAATAGATCTGACAGTTAAAGGACTGGAAAACAAAGTGGTATATCTGGCCTACCACTTCGGCAGCAGACAGTATATCAAGGATTCGGTTATGCTTGATATGGCCGGGAGAGGTGTTCTGTCAGGTGAGGTCAGACTCGATGAGGGAGTATATATAATCGCCTTTCCTGACAACAGGTATATTGAGTTTCTGGTAACAGGTAACCAGGATTTCTCAATGAAATGTGAGGAAAAAGATCCCTTGAAGAGCATGGAATTTACAAGATCTCCTGAAAATAAGGCATTTTCGTCTTTCCAGAAAAGATGGGCTGAATTGCACAACGTCTCAGCTTCACTCCGAACAAGGTATGCTGCAAACAGAATCAACAGTGATTCAACAAGAATTATTGGTGCTGCAATTGAATCAAATGAGAGGGAGATGAAGTCTTATATAAATACCATTATTTCTGAGAACAGGGGGTCGCTTGTTGCATCTTTGCTGAAATCAATGCTACCTGTCGAGGTTCCTGAGTTCAATATTCCTTCTGTCTCCTCCAACCCTGACTCAATCAGATGGTTAATGACATATAATTACAATAAGGATCACTACTTTGACAACTTTGACCTTAGCGATGAACGACTTCTGAGAAGTCCGGTATATCACGGCAAACTGCATTACTATTTTACCGAGGTTGTACTTCAGTATCCTGATTCAATTATGAAGAGTATAGACAAGGTTCTTGCCCTGGCCGGAGGAAGCCCCAGAACATGGCAGTATGTAGCTGTCTACCTTTTCAATCATTTCAGGGAGAGCACCATCATGGGGCATGACGCGATTGTCGTTAAACTGGCCGATGATATCTATCTTTCAGGAAAGGCTGACTGGGCCTCAATGGATTTTATAGACAACCTTCGAAGAGATGTAGATAGGCTAAGGCCATCACTTATTGGAAATCAGGCTATTAACATTACTATGGAGACCTATGGGCATGGTATTGTGTCTCTTCAGCATATTAAGTCAGAATTTCTTGTTCTCTATTTCTGGGAACCAGATTGCGGTCACTGCAAAACGGCTACTCCCATACTGCATGAGTTTTACCTGAGAAACAAGGAAAAAGGCATTGAGGTATTTTCGGTTAGTACTCAGCCTGATAGAAAAGCCTGGGAGAAATACATAATCGACAACGGTCTCTCCTGGATAAACGGATGGGATCCTGACAGGTTAACTCACTATGATTTCTTTTACAACATTACGGCTACACCAACCATCTTCATACTAAACAGCGAAAAGAAGATAATAGCAAAGAAACTCCCGGCAGAGAGCGTCGAAGCATTTATCGAAAACTACAGAAAATACGGCAGATAGTCAAAACAGGCTTCTTATATACACAGAAAGATCGTAGAGATTACCGAATGATTTTTCTACTCCTTTAGCACTGACCTTCCAGATATTACCTTCTTCCACACATTCAACATTAATGCTTGATTCACCGGGTTTGACAATAATCGAATAGCCAGCCCTGTTCAGTGCTTTCATTGTCCAGTGAGCGACCATCCCTGTTCCTGACACATAAGCCTCTCCCCTCGCCTCCCTGACCGGATAAAAGCCACCATCTGACTTTCTGAACTTAACAGAGTCACACGAGAAAATGCTTTCAAGAGCCCCGCTCAGAACGAGGTCTTCCGGGGCTCCGCTATTAATGCCTTGTTCTGTGAGTATCCATATCACATCTGACTCTCCCATGGCCGACTGAAGGTCATGAGTTGACATAATTATTGTCTTTCCGTTAATTCGGGTTATACGGTGCAACAGGCTCATTATTTCGTGGCGGTTCCTGATATCAAGAAATGCAGCGGGCTCATCCATTATGAGCAGGTCTGTCTCCTGCGCAAGAACCCTTGCTATCATTGATCTCTGTCTCTCGCCATCAGACAATTCACTTATGAATCTGTTTATCAGAGCTGATACTCCTGTCTGTTCGGCTGACCTGTGAATAATCCTCCTGTCATTTTCCGAAATGGTACCGAACCAGTTTGTATATGGGTACCTGCCTGTTGCAATAAGATCAAATACCGTCATATTCGGGGCATTGACAATTTCGGTAGAGATATAGCCCACTTTCCTGGCAAATTCCATGAGATCGACAGTATTAATCTCGATGCCATCCAGTTCAATCCTGCCTGATATCCTGTCGGTAACTCCGGCAACGGTCCTGAGAAAGGTACTCTTACCGATACCGTTATGACCAATAACCGAAACCAGTTCACCCTTCCTGATGCAGCCCTTCAGGGGTGGCATCAGGGCCATTCCCTGATAGCCAATCACCATATCTGATATCTTTAGAATTGGGGTACCGGCTTCTTTCATCAGGCTCCGGTTTTAATAAGACGTCTGTTAAGAATAACCCAGATTACCACAGGTATTCCAAGCAAAGAAGTAACTGCATTTATGGGCAATACCTTTTCACTACCGGGGAGCTGTGAAATGATGTCACTAAGAAGCATAAGCGCTCCTCCTGCGATTGCTGACGCGGGCAGGAGTATTTTGTGATCGGATGTTCTGAAAAGCATTCGTGCGATATGTGGCACTGCAATCCCAATGAACCCTATCGGGCCGCAGAATGCCGTAACACCACCTGCAAGTATACTGGTGCTAATGAAAACCGATATTCTGGCAATTTTTACATTGACACCTGTAGACCTTGCATAGCTTTCACCAAGCAGCAGCAGATTCATTGGCTTTAATGTAAACAGACTTATAGCAAGGCCTGCAAGCACTGTTATTGCCATTGCCCAGAGCTGGTTTATCGTAAGATTGCCAAGACTGCCCATGGTCCATATTATATATGCCCTTAGAAGTGACTCACTGGTAAAATATTGCAATATTGTAACTATGGCTGAGATACCACCTGCTATCATGATCCCAAGAATGAGAACAGTAAGTATATCTCTTACCCTCAATGCAAGGTAGGTGATAAGCATCATGATCACTCCTGCTCCGCCGCAAGCTGAAACGATTACCAGCCAGTCTCCCGGGATCCCGGTACCGGTTGCCGGAATAACAAGAGTGGAACCAAGGATGACCAGAGCCACACCAAGACTGGCACCCGAACTTACACCAAGAACGTATGGACCAGCCATGGGGTTCCTGAATATTGTCTGCATCTGAAGGCCACTGACTGATAGTGCCATACCGGCAAACAGGGCTGTAAATGCCTTGGGCAGGCGGAATTTGAGTATAATGACTGACCATGAAGAGGATTCTGCTCCGGTAAGTATGCTGAAAACTTCACGGGGTGGAATCTTCACCGAGCCGGAAAGTATATCAAGAACAAACAGGAGCAACATTACTGCAGCCAGAGCAATAAAAATGGACAGAGTCTGCCCCTTTTTCATGTCGATAGTCTTCTGTGATCTGATACCGCTCATATCCGTAATCTACTGAAGTTGTCTGAAGAACCTTAATGTATCGCCCCTGAACAGGTCGCCATCAAATATAATAGCCATATCCTTCAGAATCAGTCCCGGCCTTAATGTGCCTGTTTCCCAGTAATCATTTGCACCCGATCTGGTAATCATCTTGTTGTTATTGTATATCCTCTTCCCTGAGAATACTTTCAATGTTGATAACCGGTGATCGATGGCAACGATATCTGACAGCCTGGTTGCAGAGCCGGGATTAATCCAGAAATCAGCGTCTATCGCCCTTACATACACATTCTCAAGGTTATATGGCATGGAGAATTCAGATATAAGATCATTCCAGAGATATCTGCCTCCGGCATCTTCAATCATTTTGCCTATATATGAATTTCCGGGGGAAATGTACCATGATTCCTTCCAGGGAAGGCCGAGCATAATCAGTGGCCGATCTTTTTCACTTGCAGCGACGATTTCCTTTACATTGCTATACTCTTCTGCCGATGCCTTAAAGATAGAGTCAGCTATATGGCTCACACCAAACAACAGACCAAATACTTTTATCCATTCTGCCTTTCCCAATGGATGTGTCTCGAGGTAATCTGCATTGTACATAACTTTCAGCCCCATCTCGGCAAGCTTTAAATGGTGACTCACCGATTCACTTCCTACACCGTAGGCTAGAACTATATCAGGGTTCATCTCTACCAACAATTCCCTGTTCATGTTTTCATCATAGCCTACTTCCCTGATACTGCCGGAAGAAATAGCATTTCTTACAGCGGTGTCATATATCAACCCGATTCCTGACACACCACAAATTCTCGCGCCCATTCCCAGAGCTGACACCATTGACACATGAGTTGCTGACATGCAAACTATTCTCGTGAGTGGAACTTTCAGAACAACCCCATCGTCTGGTAGTTGTGAGATTAATGTGTGGTCATCCCTGACCATGTACCACTTCTGTATTACTCCTGTCGCTCCCTGCCATGGCTCAATTATCTCAAGGAGTGTATAATCTGTACTATCAGTAATCCTGAAATGTGTTGCATAATCGTTACCTGCAGGCAGTATCTCACCATCCGTCCTGTGAGTCTTTCGTCCCGAATCCTTCGATCCACACGAACAGACAACCATAAATGTGAGTATAATGAACCAGTTTCTACTCATAATTGCCTTTCAATACCATATTACCCGGAATTATGCCTGCCTCAAGGCTTTGTTTCAGATTTCCTTCTACCCCATACCTCAGCACGAATCCTTTACGTTGATAATCATTGGCATCAGTAACAAGGAGGTCTCCATTTTCAAGCTGCCTTCCAAGTTTGTAGAATATTCTTCCACCTGATTCGATGAATGGGCTTCCAGGAATGGCATCAGCATCAGAAACCGGTATCCTGTAGATTCCGCCATTGATATAAAAGAGAGTATCGCCGTTATAGCCTGCTATCAAAGATGTCGGATACGCCGAAGACGGAAATCTAAGATCAGAAACTATATTGCCTGTTGTGGGATTGATGCGTATCAGGGCAGGCAATTCTTCTTTCATGTATCCTCCCGAACAGAGAATCCATATATCACCATTCTTGTCAAGCGCCATGCTTTCAGGTTCGGCAACTACCGGTATTGTCCTTTTTACACTGTCATTCTCTGCATCAATCATGGTTATCACTCTGTCTCCTGACCAGGAAGCCACAAACACGTGTTTTTCTGTTACCACCATCATTTCAGAACTTCGTCCTATGTCAATGTATCCCTTCACAACGAAGTAAGCAAGGTCAATGACTGCAATAGAATCTGAATAAAGGCTTGATACATATCCTATTCCATTGCGTACTTCAGCTATGTAACGTGGAGAAATAAGTCCAGTAAGAGTCCTTAAAGACTTTGCCGTATTGATATCGATCATTTCAATCTTTCCGGAATTATTCACCACAAGGTATCCGGTATCGCCCTTAATAAGCATCGAAAACGGAATATCTCCCGGGCCCCTGTCATTGGCACCATGGAAAATATTATTAAACATCCTGGATGAATCCAGCGACATGAAGGAGACCGATCCGTTACCACGGGTAAAGTTGCCTTCATTTACAACAAAAAATCCGCTTCCGGCCAGGTTGGCAGCAATCTGGTCCTTTATGACCGGACCGGGATCGGATTGTTCACATGAGGCCATCATCGCAATGAGCAATATGAAAGCAACAGGTCTCATTTTGGACTTCTCATAAATGGTTTTATTGACACATTCAACATTACAGAAGCAGGAGGCATAGGATGAAAGGCTACTATCTGGTAGCTCACATTGAACAGGTTCTCAAACCTGACAGTTGCCTCAAATGGAGTTCTGAAATTGACAATCCTGATACCTGCCCAGAGATCTGTAATCGTGTATGCCGGAAGATACTGGGAATTGTCAGCGGCAATAAATCTTTTGCCTGTGTACTGTGTAGATGTTCCTGCAATGAATGGTCCTCTGGCACCCCTTATCTCGCCATAGTAACTATTTCGGGGTACATAGATCAGCTGCTCGCTTCTGTTTACTTCTACTGATGTGGTGTTTCCATAGGTCATCAACAGTCTTAAATAATCCCTGCCTTTTTCAAGAGAGAGAGATGTTCCAGATTCAATGCCATATGATATCACTCTACCAATGTTCTGTGGTGCCCAGATTCCTCCTGCACCTGGCTGCCACATAATCATATCTCTGATATAGTTTAGATATGCCGTTGTGTACAGGGTGAATTTAGTATGTTCGAAAAGCACACCGGCATTATCGAATGTAACTTCTCCGCTATACCCTCTCTCTGGTTTAAGGTTCGTATTGCCCCCGGGAATCCAGTAAAGATCATTCATGGTGGGCACCCTTGATTTGGCAGCCATATTGGCTTTTATCGTAAAATCCCGGGTATTTGCAGGCTTGATCTCAAATCCGGCCGAAATATCGGGGGGCAGAAGTTTCCCATCAACAAGATTTATCAACGAATTCATATTGAAGCCTGATTTGCTGTTCAGGCGATGATCAATAGCCAGTGATCCCGACACCAGATTACGACTGACACCACCGTTGTAGTTTGTACTCTCTGCCGAACCCGTCTCAATCATAATGGCTGTCTTGAATGCGGTCCTCTCAGATTGGTTTAACAGCAAAATACTCCTGAATGTGGCAGTCATGAAAGAGATCGGTGAGTCAATACCTGTAACCAGGTCGTTGTAATGCATTCTGTCAGCCATGAAAGAAGCGGATGATGACCAGACAATCTTTTTTGCAAAGAATATGTCATGATTAATACTTCCAAGAAGTGCCAGGTTCTCCAGATGCTCATCATGTGAAGAGGAAGATACATTTACGGGAACCGGAATCTCACGTTCTGTCTCCTGCAACCATAACCTGATGCCCGTTACCGACTTACTGCTTTTGTGCCATGCCTCCTGCACAGCTATCTTCTGGCTGAATGAGGCATTCTCTCTTTTCTCTCTTACCGCCTCGTTGGTCAGGAATCGGTTCAGGTAACTGAAGTCATTCCTGGCCAGAAAGTAACCGACTCTCGACGTAAACTTCCATTTTCCGTTTCCGTACCTGCCAACGTATGCCGATGAGTATCTCCCATAACTCCCGGTTGAAAGTAAAACCTCATGTCTGTCAGGTTTATTCCATTCCGGACCGGTAGTCACATCAACAACACCTCCCAGCCCTCCCTGTGCCACTGCCACAGAACTACCCCCGTTGTAGACTATTATTTCATCTGCAAGCAAAGCAGGCACAAGCATAAAGTCTGTCTGCCCTGACATCGGTGAATTAAGGCTTATACCATTCCAGGTAACTACTGTATGTGAAGCACCCGCTCCCCGCAATGACACAGATGCTATTCCACCGGGGCCGTAGGTTTTTACAAACAGGGGCGAACCGTTTCTGAGAATATCTGCGAGGGAGTTGTTCATCTTTTCCCTGATAAGGGAAGAGTCGATAATGGTTTTTGTAAAGCCTGAAGCCCTCAGCACAGGTTTACCCTTTACTACTACCTCATTTATCTTTAATGTGTCTGACAATGAAATCAATGGCTGAGCCCCTGATTCTATTGTCAGGAGGAATAGTACCATATATATATATTGTATCCTTGTCACTATAGCTACTTTCGCAGAAACTTCCTAAAATGGGGCATATTTACTGTTTCGCCTTTTATTTCAAGCAGATATATTCCCGGGGACAGGCCCTCAACCGGAATACCGATATGTTCTGATACCATATACCAGTCTGACAGTACCCTACCGAGATAATCCCTGATTCTGACATTGATGTTTTCTGCCTCGCCGGTTCTGACATAGAGGAAATACTCAGCCGGGACCGGGTACAGCGAGAATGTATCTGTTACGTGCTCGTCTTCGCCTGAAAGGCTGACATCTACTACAGCGACCGCGTCAAGGTCAAACCCTGACTGCGGGAAAGGTGTAGGCCAGGGATCGTTTATGATATTTCCTCTAGAGTCATAACTTGCATAGAGTGGGTCAATTGAACCAACAACGTCAATTACCCTGACATAGTTAACATCATTTATGTCAATACCTGAGGAGTCAGCAATATCCTCCAGCCAGAAGGGAGTCCCGTACATAGACGGGTGTTTGCCTGCAAGATTTTTCACAAGGCCAGGGTCGATTGTACCGAATGAGCCAATCTGAGTCGATGTCTGCGTATTCGAAACCGAAGGAAACCTTACCCATCTTACACTGTCAGTTGAGACCTCGACAAAGGCCAGTTCAAGATATTTTCCGTCAAAGGAATTTTCGAACACTGCGAAATCGGGTCCCGGCTTGTTTCGTATTGGTTCACTGAAAGAGAGAATTGCCATACCACCATCACCAAGGCTCACCACAAAATTGTCGGCCGGTCCGGTTGCATCTTCAGGCTTTCCAAATGATGCCAGTCCTGACTCATGATTATCTGCCCTCACATAACCCCTGACGATCACACAATTGGTGGCCCATCGTGTAATAGCCTTACTGCTTTTATGGATAGGAGGAAAATCATGGGTTGTCTGACAGACTGCATCAGAAATAGCGCACAAGAACAAAACATGCAATATGAATGCAAAATGTTTCATTCTACTGGTTGTCAATTGACTGAGGTATATATTTTATATTGTCGATGCACACGTATGCCGGGGTGTTTATCCCCCACTGGCCTGTATCACTTGATGACATTTCAAATGCCAGACCCTGTATGAAGCCCATTGAGCTAAGGTCTATCTCAATCCACTTGTTGAGGATGTAATCGCGGCGATGATCATCAAACCTGAAGTCAGCCAGCATTATATCCCTTGATTCTGTGACACTTCCTGAAGGAGCAATGCCGGTAACCGTGACCTTGAACCAATCAGGATCGGCACCGTTCTCACCACCAAACTTTTTGGCGAAGGCATTGCCGTTAAGCATTGTAAGGTAGGCATATGTTGAGTTTGACACAGAGAAACCCGTAATCTTTGCCGGCACATCGAACCAGATGGTATCTCCCTTCCCGTAGAAATAGTTGTAAACGGCATACTTTTCAGAACCCTCAGCACCCGAACCGGTTATTGAGCTGTACATATTCTCATAACCTGAAGTTATTTTGTCATTGTGGTTTGTATATGCAAACCCGCTCCACGCCTGCCAGTCATTGTCATACAGGTTTGGGAAGGTCGCATCTCCGGATTTGAATCCACCACTTCCGTCAGAACCGTTCCAGTACCCGCTCTGATCAAGCTCAAGCTCCTCAAAATCGATAAGTTCAGGGTCTGTCTTCTTTTTCTCACACGATGCAGCAGTTATCAGAGCTGCCATCATCGCTGCAACAATTAATTTCTTTTTCATTTTGTAACTGGTTAAACATTAAACAATGATTGCTTTCACAACCAGAGTTCAAGGCAACCGAGGAACTCAAGAGAGGAATTGATGATACATCTTCGCCTTTTTTCCCGAAAGCTTTGAACAAATGGTTTGTTCAGGCAGGTCTTCTGACTTATCCCAGGCGTTGGAGCCTTCCCATTCATTTGCATGAACAGTGGCAGGTATTCCAATACCTATGATCGCATCTGGCGAACGGGCTTCACAGCAGCGGGAACTGTTACGGATTTACACCGTATTCCCTATTATGAACTGTGGATTTCTCCACCGTTACACCTGAACACAACAAAAGTATTAAAGTTTTCCGGAACGGGACATAGGAGCAACAATTTTTCTAATGAAATAACCTATTGGCTTCTTCATTTATCTTGCTATCTGATTCTTGTGAGAATCTGGTTAATGGTTCCTATGCGGTATCCTGCCGATTTATAGAGCACCTCTCCATCAGACGAAACAAGTATAGCATACGGTGGATCAGGCATCGATGATTGCCCAATGCTGGTATTCACATCCTCAAGCAGGGTCCATCCACTGTCAGGAGCTATGGTGGTATTGCCGGGTATTCTGTTGTGAATTTCAGCAAGGCTCCTGATTGCCTCATCATCTTTCACCAGGAGCAATACATGGCCTCCCCATCCTTCAAGTTCTGACTTCAGAGACATAATGTCGTTAAGCAAATGGACTGCAGGTTCTGATCGGGGATTCAACCATATAACAATTAATCCTTTGTCTCCGTCAGCGCCTGCAAGACTCACTAACCTGGAAATCAGGTCAGCCGGAATGACTCCGAATGATTCAGCTTTGAAACCTGCACGTCTGGGGCTAACGTCAAGTACAGCCAATTGCCCTGGGACAAGAGTGAAAAAATCGAGTGATGCAAGTATCATCTTATCGTCAATACGGTTACCCTTAACCATGAGGTAGCTTCCCGGAAGAAGATCAAGTCTGCTATCGAATGTCGACAACTTCTTGTTGTAGTCATAGTTCAGGGTATTGTATCTCCCGTTTTGATACCGTGCTAATGTGAAATGTATGTAGTATTCAGGTTCCGGGGCTTCCCCATCGTAGGTCAGGGTGACCGATGCCGGCTCATCACTGATTTTATCCTCATCGGGAAACCATACAGAACTCCATATACCTTTATTATAATACTGAGGGCGGTTTGTTCCGGGTTCAAGTCGTGATGCAATACCAAAACTTCTGAAGAGAGCCACGGTTAATATTCTTCTTGACCAGGAGTCAAGAGTATTAAGTTTAAGAGCGCCGACGGGTGTAATTGGAGTGCCATAGTGGTTTTCATTCTCCGATATTTCGAACATGCCGGCTATTTCGTTAACAGAAGTAACTGCGAGTTCCTGAACGGAGTGACCTTTTTCAGCATAGATACTGCCGAATCTCTCTTTAAGCGAACTGCGCCAGGAAGCCAACATTTCATTTGCGACCCTTGGATTAAGCACAAATTCATTGAAAACAGCAATCTCAATCCCGACGAAAGACTTCTGAAATTCTGAAGCATTTGAAAGATGATCGGAAAGAATGTCGGCGCGTGTATCACGCAGATCTTTTGCGGATATCTGTTTCAACAACTCCACAGCCAGGCTGCCCTTTGCTGCGTTATTCTCAAGGAATGCCATTATCTCAGTGAAATTACCATGGCTTTCGATTATCAGATCAGGAACGACAGGGTCGTTATAACCGGCACTGATTGCGAACCTCGTGGCTTCATCCCGTGTTATCCACGAAGATATATATGCATTTCTGATGGAATCGCCCTTTGCCAGCAGTTTCTGATTCATTTCAGAAAGCTCCCTGCTCAATCCGGGCCACGGCTTCGGAACCTGAGGCGGATTCAGATCAGCTTCAATGGAAAAATCATCAGTGGTAATGGCTGCAAGTTCAATTTTCACGGTATCGGTGTCAGCAGCCGAGACGAACCTGAATCCATACTTATCTCCGGTTCCTGACCAGATAAGCAGATCACCCAGACCTGTTTCAAGGCTGGCAAACCCATTCCGGTCTGCTTTCACCCGTGCAATAGGATAAAATTCGGCATAATTATAAAGACAGAACTCCACATCTATATCACCCACAGGAGTTTCCCTGTTTAAAACCTGTACTGTAACAGTTCTGGTTTCAGCGTACTTCGAAAGGTTGTTGATTTCAGAGAACAGCTTCTCCCTTCTTATGAGATTTTCATTGCCCATGTAGTAGCCGAAGGCTTTAGTATGGACAAGCATAGCTCGTCTTGCAGGTTCTGTAAACCAACCCCTGTCAAGTACCGGCTCTGGCTCGCATGCTCCCAGGTAAAACCAGTCACCATCTATCCATACCTCTACCCATGCGTGATTATCATCGCTATGAGCCCAGCGTGGTGTATATACCTGCCTGGCGGGTATGCCGGCTGTACGCAGCGCGGCTACCGTGAAGGTTGACTCCTCACCGCATCTGCCACGTGATGACAGCACTGTTGCAAGAGGGGATGAAGTTCTTATATCTGATGGCTGGTATGTAACCTTTTCGTGACACCATCTGTTAATTTCCAGTACTGCTTCGACCAAACCCAGGCCCTCTACCCTCTCCTTAATCTCACCGTACATAACTGATCTGAAAGTGTCGAGGTTCTCATTATTGACCCGTACCGGAAGTATGTAATGAAGGAATATATCGTCAGGGATTTTTGCGCTCCAGGGCATCTCATCCCTGGCCTTGAGAGCCATTCTGGCATTATCAGCAAAGAACTCGACGGGGTAATCAGCCAGATCACTCAGAGGCATGTATGCGTAGAGAAACTTGAGAAGTTCCGGCTCACGCTTGTCATTCGTGTTCTTAAAGAAAATATTGAGTTCTCTGCGATGAGAAGATGGAATGACGTTCCTTTCCCTGAAGTCTTTTTCCACTTTTCCGGCGTAAATATCAGGGACTAAATAATTCTGGCTGGTACAACCCAGAGAAAGAGTCAGTACGATGGCCAGTATTATTCTTGAGACCATGACATGGCTGTTTAGATTATACTATAGCGAACCACAGGAATTCCTGATAACCAGTTCCGGTACCAGGTTAACCTGTCTCCGGTATTTGCCTTTCCCTGAATTTTTCACCTCTGACCAGATCATGTTTGCTACTTTCAGAGCCATTGCCGGCAATGGTTTTCTCAAAGCTGTTACGGGTGGATGAATAAGGTCAAATCCCAGTCCCTCTTCAAGCGAGACGAGCGCAACATCCTGCGGAATCCTTATCTTATGTTTCTGCAGGGCTGTCATTATCGGGTAGACGTTCTCTGAATGAACAACTACCAACGCGTCAGTACGGTATGGCGGCCTGAAATAGCGTTCAATCTGACTGAAATCCATATCCTGCTCAGTCAGTTTCCTATCAATGTCAGTCACCAGCGGTTTGTTAATTTCGGGTTTGCCCCTGACAGCCTCCTTGAATGAGTCTATTAGTTCTGAGTCAGATTTAATGCGGTCACTACTGGTTACTATCAGGATATTCTTATAACCCATCTTCTCAATATGATCAGCCATCAATTGCGTTCCGGCAACCATATCAGTTGACACGGTATTAAGTCTCAACTTACGGGTTGTCTTCTCAAGCAATACAAAAGGATACTCGGTAGACCTCAGACTCCTTACGGTATAATCATCTGCAGCATCCCCAACCAGGATCAGGCCACTGTAGAATTTCCTGAATGCACCCACAAGCCTGTTGAATCTTGCGTCATCAGGATCCTTTGACACCATTGAAAAACCAATCCCGATGCTTGCAAATGCCTTCTGCAGATATGGTGTTATACCATAAATAAAGGGATCTGTCATAGAGGGCACGATCATACCGATAACACCAGGTTTCTCTTCGATGGGAGTTATCTCTCCTCCCTCCTCAGTTGAATTGAAATAACCCATTTGCCTCGCTATGGAAAGCACTCGCTCTTGTGTCTCCTTCCTTATTCCATGCTGATCGGCCTTGCCGTTCAGTACCAATGAAACAAGGGTACTTGACACCCCCAGTCTGCTGGCAATGTCTTTGTTTTTAACCTTTTTCCCCATTTCTCTCTAATGTTTACAATAATAAATTTAGGACTATTTCTGCAGAGGACAATAGATTTTGCTGACTCTTTTATTCAATTCCCCGTTAAAAAAGCACAAAATCTAAAATCCGCCCCCTTTAGGAGGCATGCAAAAAAAATCAACTTCATTATAAAACTGCTTGCAATCTACTAATAGACTGTACTATGCCATTATTTTAGGTTATTCAGATAAATCCTATTTCTTTTTGGCAGGATTGTAGCCCCTCTTCTTTGCGGCATCTTCAAGTCTTTTGTTCCAATTCGATTTCTTAGCCTGTTTA
>CAYUOS010000058.1:0-18457 GCA_964446435.1 uncultured Rikenellaceae bacterium
ATCAATAAGGAAGGTAAGGAGACCGGAAGGAAGGTGAATCTTGATGATTCGATTTTCGGTATAGAGCCCAACGACCACGCCATATATCTCGATACCAAGCAGTTTCTGGCAAACAAAAGGCAGGGGACACATAAATCGAAGGAGCGTGGCGAGATTACCGGCAGTACGAGAAAGATAAAGAGGCAGAAGGGAACCGGAACAGCAAGGTTCGGCAGCATCAAGAATCCTCTTTTCAGGGGTGGTGGCCGCATATTCGGTCCGCGTCCCAGATTCTACGGCTTCAAGCTTAACAAAAAGGTTAAGATGCTTGCCAGAAAATCAGCACTTACATACAAGGCAAGAGCGAACAATATTGTAGTTGTTGAAGACTTCTCATTTGATGTTCCGAAAACCCGCGAGATGGCCATGTTAGGCAATAATCTGAATCTGCTGAACAAAAAATCTCTTTTTGTTTTACCGGAACAAAATAAAAACATATATTTGTCATCTCGAAATTTGCCGGGGGTAGAGATTATAACGACCTCAGATTTAAATACATACACAATTATGAGGGCTTCAACTCTGGTGTTTTTTGAGAGTGCAGTTGACGTTTTGCAGGCAACTATTGAAAATTAGAAAATTGAAAAGAGATGGAAATTCTTATCAAGCCGATAGTAACAGAGAAGATGACCGCCCAGGGAGACAAGTTCAACCGTTATGGGTTCATTGTTGCCAGGCGAGCCAACAAGCTGCAGATCAGGAAGGCGATTGAGGACCTTTACGGAGTTAAGGTTGAAGATGTCAACACGATGGTTTCGGGAGGTAAGCGGAAGAGTCGTTATACCAAGTCAGGGGTACTTGCCGGCAGGGAGGCCACTGTAAAGAAGGCAATCATAACACTTGCCGAGGGCGACACAATAGATTTTTACAGCAATATATAATAATATAAAATGGCAGTACGTAAGCTTAAGCCTGTTACACCGGGCCAGAGACACAAGGTTATCAGTGCTTTTGACACTGTAACCTCTGCAACGCCGGAGAAATCCCTCCTCACACCCATTAAGAGAACCGGGGGAAGGAATGCCAGCGGCAAGATGACCATGAGATACAAGGGTGGTGGTCACAAGAGGATGTATCGTATTATAGACTTTCGCAGGGACAAGGATGGGATGCCGGCAACGGTAAAGACCATTGAGTACGATCCGAACCGTTCGGCGAGGATTGCTCTGGTTGTTTATAGTGATGGAGAGAAGAGATATATAATAGCGCCCAATGGTTTAAAGGTCGGGCAGGAGATAATGTCAGGCAAGGGAGCTACTCCTGATCCTGGCAACACTCTTTACCTGAGTGATATTCCGCTTGGTACCATTGTACACAATGTGGAGCTGAAGCCGGGCAAGGGAGCATCGATGGCCCGCAGTGCCGGAGCTTATGCCCAGCTGGCAGCCCGTGACGGCAAGCTTGCTACCATCAAGCTTCCATCGGGAGAGACAAGGCTGGTGCCAGTGACCTGCAGGGCGACGGTTGGCTCGGTTTCTAATCCAGACCATAACCTTGAGGTTTCGGGTAAGGCAGGAAGGTCGCGCTGGCTGGGTCGCCGTCCGAGGACGAGGGGTGTTGTTATGAATCCTGTTGACCATCCAATGGGTGGTGGTGAAGGAAGGGCTTCCGGCGGTCATCCGCGTTCGAGGAAGGGAATTCCGGCCAAGGGTTTCAAGACCCGTAGCAGGAACAAGTATTCTGACAGGCATATTATTGAAAGACGTAAAAAATAGGTTGCATTATGACAAGATCTATAAAGAAGGGACCTTTCATCGATTTCAAGCTTGAGAAGCGGGTGACTGACATGAATGAAGGCGGCAAGAAGACTGTTATCAAGACATGGTCGAGAAGGTCGGTAATATCGCCCGATTTTGTGGGACACACCATTGCGGTTCACAACGGAAGCAAATTCATACCTGTATATGTTACAGAGAATATGGTCGGTCACAAGCTGGGAGAATTTGCACCTACGCGTACTTTCAGGGGGCATGCAGGAAGCAAGAAATAGGAAGTGACAGATTGTAAACATTGAAAACAGACGAGTAATGGGTTCAAGAAAAAGAGAAACAGCCAATCGCAGGAAGGAAGCCAGGAAGGATTCATACCAGGCGATGTTGAGGAACTGTCCCACATCTCCAAGAAAGATGAGGCTGGTAACTGATATGATCAAGGGTATGGATGTCAACAGGGCTCTTGATGTTCTGAAGTTCAGTCCGAAGGAGGCTTCCAGGCGTGTTGAGAAACTGTTGCTTTCGGCTATTTCGAACTGGCAGCAGAAGAATGAGGGTTCCCGCATTGAGGAGAGCAACCTTTATGTCAGGGAGGCATTCGTTGATGGAGGAAGGGTATTGAAGAGGCTTCAGACCGCTCCGCAGGGAAGGGCTTACAGGTTACGCAAAAGGTCGAACCATGTCACCCTCGTGCTTGACAGTAAGGTAAAAGAAGTTGAAACAGCGACAAAATAGTATAGATGGGACAAAAAGTTAATCCGATAGGTAACCGCCTGGGTATAATCAAAGGCTGGGATTCGAACTGGTACGGAGGCAAGGATTTTTCCGGCAAGCTGGTGGAAGACACCCGCATCAGGGAGTACCTCAACGCCAGGCTGGCCAAGGCCAGTATCTCGAAGATAGTTATTGAGAGGACTCTCAAGCTGATAACGGTGACCGTAAATACAGCCCGTCCGGGTATCATCATTGGCAAGGGAGGCCAGGAGGTTGACAAGCTCAAGGAGGAACTCAAGAAGATCACCAAGAAGGATGTACAGATAAACATTTTTGAGGTTAAGCGCCCCGAGCTTGATGCCAATATAGTTGCCAACAATATTGCAAGGCAGGTTGAGGGTAAGATTTCATATCGCAGGGCCATAAAGATGTCTATTGCATCGACGATGAGGATGGGAGCTGAGGGAATTAAGGTTCTAATCAGCGGCCGTCTTGGTGGAGCTGAGATGGCAAGGAGCGAGACATACAAGGAGGGTCGTATACCTCTTCACACGTTTCGTGCCGACATCGATTATGCACTAGCCGAGGCGCTTACGAAGGTAGGTCTTCTAGGCATTAAGGTATGGATATGCAACGGTGAGGTTTACGGTAAGCGTGATCTCAGTCCGAACATAGGAGTGAAGAACCAGAAGCCGAAGGCACTGGGAGGAAAGAGGAAGCCAAAGAAATAGACCTCGCACAGTAGTATAATATTTTATAACATCACATAGCAATGTTACAACCGAAGAAGACCAAATACAGGAGGAGCCAGAAGGGCAGAGTCAAGGGCAACGCACAGAGGGGAAACCAGCTTGCTTTCGGCTCATTCGGCATCAAGGCGCTTGAAACTTCGTGGATTACAGGAAGGCAGATTGAGGCAGCCCGTCAGGCCGTTACACGTCACATGAAACGTGAGGGGCAGCTATGGATCCGCATATTCCCCGATAAGCCCATAACCAAGAAACCTGCTGAGGTTCGTATGGGTAAGGGAAAAGGATCACCGGAAGGTTTTGTAGCTCCTGTTGCTCCGGGAAGGATTATACTTGAGGCTGAGGGTGTTCCCTATGAAATAGCCAGGGAGGCGCTTCGTCTGGGAGCGCAGAAACTGCCTATTACGACAAAGTTTGTTGTAAGGCATGATTACGTTCAGGAATAAATAGATTGAGAGATGAAAATGTCGGAAATAAAGGAACTCAGTTCCCAGGAACTTCTCGAGCGACTCGACAATGAGAAGACCATGCTTGTGAAGATGAGGCTCAATCATGCAATCTCTCCACTGGATAACCCGATGAAGATCAGGTTTACCAGGAAGAACATTGCCCGGTTGGAGACTGAATTGCGCAGGAGAGAAACGGAACCAAAAACAAACAGCTAGAGTATATCAGCAATGGAAAGGAATTTAAGAAAAGAGCGTATTGGTGTTGTGGTCAGCAACATGATGGACAAGTCGATTGTTGTGGCCATAAAGAGAAAGGTAAAACACCCGATGTACGGCAAATTCATTAACCGTACCAAGAAGCTGATGGCTCATGATGAGGAGAATACCTGCAACATAGGCGATACCGTTCGCGTAATGGAGACCAGGCCCCTCAGCAGGCACAAGAGATGGAGGTTAGTAGAAATAATTGAAAGAGCCAAGTAGTCATGATACAGCAGGAAAGCAGATTAACGGTAGCCGACAATACAGGAGCCAAGGAGGTTCTATGTATCAGGGTATTGGGAGGAACCGGCAGAAGGTATGCCTCGGTAGGAGACAAGATTATTGTAACGGTGAAGAGTGCCATTCCTTCAGGTGATGCCAAGAAGGGTCAGGTCAGCAAGGCCGTTGTAGTAAGGACCAGGAAGGAGATTCGCCGTGCAGACGGTTCCTATATAAGGTTCGATGACAATGCGGTTGTGCTTCTCAACAATGCAGATGAAGTACGCGGAACCCGTATTTTCGGTCCGGTTGCCAGGGAACTCCGTGACAAGTACATGAAGATAGTATCACTGGCACCGGAGGTGTTGTAAAAACCCAGAGAGCGATGCAGAAGAAATTACATATAAAGAAAGGTGACACGGTTATGGTGATAACCGGGGAATCGAAGGGACAGAAAGGCCGTGTTCTGGAAGTAAACAGGGAAAAGAACAGAGCGATTGTTGAGGGAGTAAACATGGTATCGAAGCACACCAAGCCCAATGCGAAGAGCCCCCAGGGTGGAATCGTTAAGAAGGAAGCCCCGGTTCACATTTCGAATCTTCTTCTAGTAGACCCTTCGTCAGGAATGGCTACCAGGATTGGAAGAAGGTTGAATGAAAAGAACAAACTAGTGAGATATTCAAAAAAATCAGGAGAGGAGATTAAGTAATGTATACCCCTGCTTTAAAGACCAAGTATCAGAAGGAGATCATTCCTGCACTCGTGAAGGAGTTCGGTTATACGACCGTTATGCAGGCGCCCCGGTTGGAGAAGATTGTCATCAACCAAGGGCTCGGTCAGGCAATTGCCGATAAGAAACTGCTTGAGGTAGCAATCAAGGAGATATCAGATATAGCTGGACAGAGGTCTGTTCAGACTGTGTCGAAGAAGGATATCTCAAACTTCAAGCTAAGGAAGAATATGCCAATTGGCGTGATGGTTACATTGCGCAAGGAGAGGATGTATGAGTTTCTTGAGAGGCTGATAGCGGTGGCTCTGCCCCGCATACGAGACTTCAAGGGCATTAACAGCAAGCTTGATGGTCGCGGGAATTACACCCTCGGGATTACTGAGCAGATAATATTCCCTGAGATTGACCTCGACAAGGTCATGAAGATAATGGGGCTTCAGATAACCTTTGTCACCAATGCAAGGAGTGACGAAGAGGCATTTGCCCTGTTGAAGCATTTTGGATTACCTTTTAAAACAAATAAAAACTAGACAGTATGGCTAAGGAATCAATGAAGGCGCGAGAGGTAAGACGTGCGAAACTGGTTCAGAAATATGCAGCTAAGCGAGCACAGCTGAAGGCAGAAGGTGAGTATGTACTTTTAAGCCGTCTTCCGCGCAATTCAAACCCGATCCGTCTCCGTAACAGGTGCAAGCTGACCGGAAGGCCAAGGGGCTATATAAGGCAGTTCGGGATTAGCAGGATAACATTCAGGGAGATGGCATCAAAGGGCCTTATTCCCGGAGTGAAGAAGGCCAGCTGGTAGTTAATGAATTAGTAGAAACAAATTAATCAATACAGAAATGACTGATCCAGTTGCAGATTTCCTGACCAGAATCCGTAATGCCGTTATGGCAGGTCATAAGGTTGTGGAGATACCCTCATCAAACCTTAAGAAGGGTATTACAAGAATCCTTTATGATAAGGGGTATATCCTCAGCTACAAATTCCTGGAAGATGGGCCTCAGGGAACCATCAAGATAGCCCTAAAGTATGATCCCAAGAGCCGCAAACCGGCTATCAAGGGACTTGAAAGGGTTAGCCGTCCGGGATTGCGCCGCTACAACGGAGTTGACGATATACCGCGTGTTTTGAACGGACTTGGGATAGCCATCATCTCTACATCGAAGGGACTGATGACAGACAAGGAAGCCAAGAGTGAGAATGTTGGCGGAGAGATATTGTGTTATGTTTATTAATAGGAGGAGTGCTTGAATGTCACGAATAGGAAAATTACCTGTAAACCTGCCTGCCGGTGTTACTCTTGAAGTGAGTGATACCAACATGGTAAGTGTGAAAGGCCCTCTGGGTGTTTTGTCACAGGATGTTGACAAGGACATCAGGGTGGAAGTCTCAGATAACCAAATACTTATTTCGAGGCCATCGGACTCGAAAAAGCATAAGTCACTGCATGGCCTTTACAGGGCACTGATTGCGAATATGGTGACCGGTGTTTCTGAGGGTTACAAGAAGGAGCTCGAGCTTGTGGGCGTTGGTTATCGTGCTGAGGCAGATGGACAGAGGCTTAGTCTCAGCCTTGGGTACTCACACGAGTTCATTATGGAATTGCCCAATGAGGTAAAAGTAGAAGCTAAAACAGAAAAGAGAAGCAATCCGGTCATTACCCTTCAGAGTATTGACAAGCAGCTGATCGGACATGTTGCAGCCAAGATAAGATCACTCCGTCCGCCGGAACCATACAAGGGCAAGGGGATCAAGTTTGTGGGCGAGCAGCTCAGGAGAAAGGCCGGAAAATCGGCAAGTGTATAATTTGTAACAGGTATTAGAGATGGCCTTAACAAAAAATGAAAGCAGAAAGCGGATCAAGATGAGAATCCGCAAGAACATAAAGGGGACCCCCGAGAAGCCTCGCCTTTCGGTCTTCCGCAGCAACAAGCAGATATATGCGCAGGTTATTGACGACATAAACGCAACAACACTGGTATCGGCATGTTCGAAGGAGAAGGATGTTGCAACAGAGTCAGGTGACAAGAAGTCCCAGGCAGCCCTTGTCGGCAAGCTGCTGGCAGGCAAGTGCAAGGACAAAGGGATTGAGACCGTGGTATTCGACAGGAACGGCTACAGGTATCATGGAAGGGTAAAATCATTAGCAGACGCAGCCCGTGAAGGCGGGCTAAAATTCTAACAGGTATGACAGACGGAATCAGAAAAGTTAAGACCAGTGACCTGGAATTGAAAGACAGGCTGGTAAGCATACAGAGAGTTACCAAGGTTACCAAGGGTGGACGCACATTCAGTTTTTCAGCTATTGTGGTAGTTGGTAACGAAGATGGTATTGTCGGTCACGGCCTCGGTAAGGCTAATGAAGTAACCACTGCCATTGCCAAGGGGATTGAAGATGCAAAGAAGAACCTGATAAAGGTTCCGGTAAACAAAGGCACGATACCACACGAGCAGTTCGCCAAGTTTGGAGGAGCGAGGGTTTTCATCAAGCCTGCATCTGAAGGAACCGGAGTAAAGGCAGGAGGTGCCATGCGTGCCGTACTTGAGAGTGTTGGCGTACGCAATGTACTTGCAAAATCGAAGGGCTCATCGAATCCCCACAACCTCGTGAAGGCAACAATGGCTGCCCTTCTTGAGCTTCGCGATGCTCATACGGTAGCCGCCCACAGGGGTGTTGCAATGGATAAAGTGTTCAACGGATAAGAAAGACACCGTCATGAAAAGGATACGTATTACACAGATCAGAAGCAAGATCGGAAGGCCTGAGAGGCAGAAGAGAGTACTTGAGGCTCTTGGCATCCGCAGGTTGAATCAGAGTGTTGAACATGATGCCAATGGCCCTATAATGGGAATGGTTGAGAAGGTGAGGCACCTGGTTAAAGTTGAAGAGATATAGGAGATATTCATTTTTATATACAGTAATCATGGAGTTACACAACATAAAACCCGCAAAAGGTTCGGTTAAGAAAGGAAAACGCCTGGGAAGGGGAGAAGGATCAGGAAGCGGCGGCACTGCTTCAAGAGGTCACAAGGGTGCCAAATCACGCTCAGGTTATTCAAAGAAGATTGGATTTGAGGGTGGTCAGATGCCTCTTCAGAGAAGAGTTCCCAAGTTTGGTTTTAAGAATATTAACCGCAAGGAATACAAGGCAATAAATATCAGTACGCTCCAGTCGCTATCAGAGAAGATGAGTCTTGAGAAAGTTGATTTCCAGACTCTAATCAGTGCCGGTCTGATATCGAAGAACGACAAGGTTAAAATACTCGGTAAAGGCAAGCTGGAGAAGAAACTTGAGGTACATGCCCATGCATTCAGTAAATCAGCTGTAGAAGCAATAGAAGCCAATTCAGGAACTGCCGTTAAATTGTAATCAGATGAGATTCATACAGACGATAAAGAACATTTGGAAGATAGAAGATCTTAAAGCAAGAATTCTCTATACTCTTGGTATTATTGCTCTTTACCGGCTTGGTTCATACATTACCCTGCCGGGCGTCGATCCGTCACAGCTTGAAGCTTTGAGGACACAGACATCGGGCGGTATCATGGGGCTTCTTGACATGTTCTCGGGAGGAGCATTTTCACAGGCTTCGATATTTGCCCTTGGCATCATGCCATACATTTCGGCCTCAATCGTCATACAGCTTCTGACAATTGTGTTTCCCTTCTTCCAGAAGATGCAGAAGGAGGGTGAGAGCGGCAGGCGCAAGATGAACCAGTACACGAGGTATCTGACGGTACTGATACTGATTCTGCAGGCACCCACCTATCTTGCAAACATTACGAGGGTACTTCCTCCGAGTGCGTTCATTCTGACGGGAACCTTTTTCACTATCTCTTCGGTAATCATTCTTACAGCCGGAACCATGTTTGTAATGTGGCTTGGTGAGAAGATAACCGACAAGGGGATTGGGAATGGTATCTCTCTTATCATTATGGTTGGTATTATCGCACGTTTCCCGGCGAGTTTCATTTTTGAGGCTGGGATAAGACTTACCGGTTCAGGTGGTCTGGTTGCCCTGTTGGTTGAGATAGTAATGCTCTTCGTGGTTATACTTGGAACAATACTACTGGTTCAGGGTACCCGCAGGATACCGGTCCAGTATGCCAGAAGGATAGTGGGCAACAAGCAGTATGGAGGGGTAAGGCAGTACATACCACTTAAGGTTAATGCTGCAGGTGTTATGCCGATCATTTTTGCCCAGGCAATCATGATGCTTCCGATAATTATCGGAGGTTTTCAGAGCGAAGGAGGAGGTGGATTCATGACAGCTTTCTCGAACATGTTCGGGTTCTGGTATAATATGACCACTGCCCTGCTTATAATCGCCTTCACCTATTTCTATACAGCCATCACCATCAATCCGGTTCAGATGGCTGAGGATATGAAGAAGAATGGAGGTTTCATACCAGGAATCAAGCCAGGGAGGAAGACAGTTGAATTCATCGACGGAATCATGTCGAGAATTACACTTCCGGGTTCGATCTTTCTGGCATTTGTCGCTATTCTGCCGTCGATTGCGGTAAATTTCGGAATCAGCCAGCAGTTTGCACAGTTCTACGGCGGTACATCGCTGTTGATCCTGGTGGGTGTAGTACTTGACACTCTCCAGCAGATTGAGAGTCATCTGCTTATGCGTCACTATGACGGTCTGATGAAGTCGGGTCGTATCAAGGGTCGCACAGGTGGTGTGGCAATGTAATGAATGAAGAGTTCTTTGATGTCATATTTGAAGAGTGAGGAGGAGGTTGAGTTGCTGAGGGCCAGCAACATGCTGGTGTCAAGAACACTGGGAATGCTGGCTCCGGAGATCAAACCGGGAGTAACCACTCTCTATCTCGACAGGCTTGCAGAGGAATATATACGCGATCACGATGCAATTCCAGGTTTCAAGGGATACAACGGGTTCCCGGCAACACTCTGCACATCTGTTAACGAGGCAGTTGTTCACGGTATTCCATCAGATTATGTTATGCAGGAGGGAGATATAATCTCAGTTGACTGCGGGGTAATACTGAACGGATACTACGGAGACAGCGCATTTACCTTTGCGGTTGGAGAGATAGATGCGAGAGTCAGGCGACTTCTGGATATTACAAGGGAGTCACTTGATGCAGGAGTGAGGATGGCGATTGAGGGTAACCGTATTGGCGATATAGCCTATGCGGTACAGACGGTTGCTGAGCGGGCCGGTTTCACGGTTGTAAGGGAGCTGGTTGGTCACGGAATCGGGAAGAAGCTTCATGAGTCGCCTGAGGTTCCGAACTTCGGCAGAAGAGGTTCAGGCACCAAGCTTCAGAAGGGTATGGTTATCTGCATTGAGCCGATGATAAATATGGGCAGGCGCGATACGATACAGAGTGGTGATGGCTGGACAGTAAAGACAGGAGACGGCAAACCCTCCGCACATTTTGAATATGCAGTTGCTATTGATAAAGGAAAAGCAGATGTTTTAACAACATTTGAGTTTATTGATAAAGAATTGAAAAAAAGTCACGACTAATGGCAAAACAACCATCCATCGAGCAGGACGGAACCATAATAGAGGCTCTGTCGAATGCAATGTTCAGGGTTGAACTTGAGAACGGCCATGTCATAACCGCACATATCTCAGGGAAGATGAGGATGCACTACATCAAAATACTTCCGGGAGACAAGGTAAAGGTGGAGATGTCGCCATATGATCTGACTAAGGGTAGAATAACCTTCAGGTATAAGTAACGGAGAAAATAAAAAATACAAGGCAATGAAAGTAAGAGCATCTGTTAAGAAACGTAGTGCCGATTGCAAGATTGTAAGGCGGAACGGACGTTTGTATGTGATAAACAAGAAAAATCCCAAGTTCAAGCAGAGGCAGGGATAATTTTAACTAATTTTGCACATTTATTAAATAAAGGCATATGGCGCGTATAGTTGGTGTAGACTTACCAAGGAACAAGAGAGGCGAGGTTGGCCTCACGTACATTTACGGAATAGGACGGAGCAATGCACAGAAGATCCTGGACCAGGCTGGTGTTGACCGCAACAAGAAGGTTCAGGAATGGAATGATGATGACATCAATTCAATCCGTAAGATAATAAGTGAGACCTTCAAGACAGAGGGAGAGCTTCGGTCGGAGGTACAGCTGAATATCAAGAGGCTTATGGATATCGGATGTTATCGTGGGGTTCGTCATCGTATTGGACTTCCGGTGAGAGGACAGAGCACCAAGAATAACGCACGTACCCGTAAGGGAAGGAAGAAGACCGTTGCAAACAAGAAAAAAGCTACCAAATAATAAGTAACAGGATATGGCAAAGAAGACTGGAGCAGTTAAGAAGAAGGTCGTAAAGGTAGAACCTACAGGACAGGTTCACATACATTCATCATTCAACAACATCATTATCAGTATTACCAATAATTCGGGCCAGGTAATTTCTTGGGCCTCAGCAGGTAAGATGGGTTTTAAGGGTTCAAAGAAGAACACGCCCTATGCAGCCCAGATGGCAGCCAGCGATTGCGGCAAGGTTGCATTTGATCTTGGGTTAAGGAAGGTGAAGGTTTTCGTTAAGGGTCCGGGTGCAGGCCGGGAATCTGCGATGAGGTCGATCAACAGCACCGGCATCGAAATAACAGAGATTGTTGATGTTACTCCGCTTCCGCACAATGGTTGCCGTCCTCCGGGAAAGAGAAGAGTGTAACTTTTTTTTGCGGTAATAATATTAAAGAAAACGAAACATAAGTATACAAATGGCAAGATATACTGGACCAACAACAAAGATTGCAAGGAAGTTCGGTGAACCGATTTACGGTACCGATAAATATCTCGACAGGAAGAATTATCCTCCCGGGCAGCATGGTCAGACGAAGAAGCGGAAGAAGGTATCGGAATATGGGATTCAGCTGAGAGAAAAGCAGAAGGCCAAGTACACCTATGGCGTTCTTGAGAGGCAGTTCCGTAACACCTTTGAAAAGGCTCAGCACAGCAAAGGCGTAACCGGTGAGGTTCTATTGCAGATGCTTGAGGCACGACTCGACAATGTGGTCTTCAGGCTTGGCATAGCCCCTACCAGGGCTGCTGCGCGCCAGTTGGTGAGCCACCGCCATATTACCGTTAACGGGAACGTGGTTAACATACCGTCGAGGCAATTGAAGCCCGGTGATATAATCGGTGTTCGTGAAAAGTCGAAATCACTTGAAGTTATAACTGACTCAATGGAGACCAGGAGGTATTCCAAGCTGTCATGGCTGGAATGGGATGATGCTCAAATGGCAGGCAAGTTTATGAATATGCCTGAACGCTCTGAAATCCCCGAGGATATCAAGGAACAATTAATAGTTGAATTATATTCAAAATAACAAACTAAGACTATACCTATGGCCATTTTAGCATTCCAGAAACCTGACAAAGTAATAATGCTGGAAGCGGACGAGCGGTACGGCAAGTTCGAATTCCGCCCGCTTGAGCCCGGCTACGGTATTACCGTAGGAAATGCCCTGAGGAGAATACTTCTCTCTTCACTTGAGGGCTTTGCGATAACAACCGTTAAGATAGAAGGTGTCGATCATGAGTTCTCAACCATAACCGGAGTAATCGAGGATGTTACTGATATTATTCTGAATCTGAAGCAGGTGCGTTTCAGGCAGACAGTTGACGGAACTGACACCGAAAAGATTGTATTGAAGATTTCGGGTCAGGAGGAGCTGAAGGCAGGTCAGTTGAACACGGTTCTGAGTGCCTTTGAGGTACTTAATCCAGATAATCTGATATGCAGGATGGAGAATGATGTGAAGCTTCAGATGGAGCTTACCATCTCGAAAGGCCGGGGCTATGTTCCAGCCGAGGAGAACCAGCCGGCAGATGCTGAATTCGGTCTGATTGCCATCGATTCGATATTTACCCCGGTAAGGAATGTAAAGTATGCTGTTGAGAACTTCCGCGTTGAGCAGAAGACCGATTATGAGAAGCTTATCCTTGAGATTTCAACCGATGGTTCTATACATCCCAAGGAGGCCTTGAAAGAAGCTGCAAAGATTCTGATATATCATTTCATGTTGTTCTCTGATGAGAAGATAACACTCGATTCAGATGACAAGATGGCCAATGAGGAGTTCGATGAGGAGATACTTCACATGAGACAGCTGCTCAAGACAAGACTTATTGACCTTGATTTGTCGGTACGGGCGCTAAACTGCCTGAAGGCAGCTGAGGTTGACACCCTTGGCGATCTTGTGAAGTTCAACAAGAATGATCTTCTCAAGTTCAGGAATTTTGGGAAGAAGTCACTCACAGAGCTGGATGAGCTGCTTGAGAATATGAGTTTGTCATTTGGCATGGATGTGAGTAAGTACAAGTTGGATAAAGATTAATTTGAAACGGTAAGGATAAAGAGAAATGCGACATCTTAGAGTAGTTAATCATTTAGGAAGAAAGAGTGCACACAGGAAGGCGATGCTTGCGAACATGGCGTCATCGCTGATCATGAATAAGCGCATTACCACAACAGAAGCCAAGGCTAAGGCACTGCGCACCTATGTCGAGCCTCTGTTTACCAGGTCGAAGGAAGATACAACCCATTCAAGAAGAGTGGTATTCAGCTATCTGCGTAACAAGATTGCAGTTGCTGAACTGTTCCGTGAAATATCGCCAAAGATTGCAGAGAGGCCGGGAGGGTATACAAGAATACTGAAAACAGGTACCCGGTTTGGAGACAATGCTGACATGTGTATAATAGAGCTCGTTGATTTCAACGAGAATATGCTTTCAGCAGAAGATTCCAAGGCCAAGGCATCAAGGCGCAGAAGAGGCACAAAGAAGAAGGCTGATGTTAAGCCAGTTGCTGCTGCCGGACCATCTGCAGGCAAGGATGTAAAAACACCAGAAGCTGCTGAAGTTGTTACAGAAACAGAAACTGTTGCTGATGAAGCAGTATCTGTTGAGTCTGTAACTGAAACGGAAGATGTTGCTGAGGAGGGGACAGATGATGCACCACAGGCAGAGGCGGGAAAAGAAGATTCTGATAAGGAGAATTAAAATATTACCACGATGCAGGAAAGGGGTATGTCATCAAAATGGCTATATCCCTTTTCTGATTAATTGACATTTAGTATAAAATCTTAAAAATAAAGAGTTATGGGTCAGATTGTTTATGTACATGCCAGGGAGATACTCGATTCAAGAGGAAATCCGACAGTAGAGGTTGAAGTATCAACATCAAGCGGATACACTGGAAGGGCAGCCGTTCCATCCGGTGCATCTACGGGAGAAAACGAAGCATTGGAACTCAGGGATGGTGACAAGAGCCGTTACCTTGGGAAAGGAGTACTCAAGGCGGTGCATAATGTCAACAATGTAATTGCTGAGGAGATTCTTGGTATGGAGGTATCTGACCAGGCAGGAATTGACAGGAAGATGATTGAGCTTGATGGTACAACAACCAAGAGCAACCTTGGGGCAAACGCAATCCTCGGAGTGTCGCTTGCAGTAGCCAGGGCTGCCGCATCGATGCATGGCCTGCCCCTTTACCGGTATATCGGGGGAGCCAATACGGTTACCCTGCCGGTACCGATGATGAATATTATCAACGGAGGTTCGCACTCAGATGCCCCCATTGCCTTCCAGGAGTTTATGATCAGGCCTTTGGGCGCCCCGTCTTTCCGCGAGGGACTCAGAATGGGAGCAGAGGTATTCCATTCACTCAAGAAAGTACTTAAGGAGAGAGGTCTTAGCACAGCCGTAGGCGATGAAGGTGGTTTCGCGCCGGCCCTGAAAGGTACTGAGGATGCCCTTGAGAGCATCCTTAAGGCTATCAGGAATGCAGGTTATGAGCCCGGCAAGGACATTACCATAGCCCTTGACTGTGCTGCCTCGGAATTCTTTGTGAACGGAGTTTATGACTATACAAAGTTTGAAGGCAGCGGAGGCAAGAAGCTTACCCCTGCACAGCAGGTTGATTACCTTGCCGAGCTGGTGTCAAAGTATCCGATCGATTCGATTGAAGACGGAATGGGAGAGAGTGACTGGGAAGGATGGAAGCTTCAGAATGACAAATTGGGGAATAAGATTCAGATTGTTGGTGACGATATTTTCGTAACCAACGTTGAGTACCTCAGGAGAGGCATTGAAATGGGCTGCGCCAACTCAATACTGATAAAGGTAAATCAGATAGGTTCGCTGACAGAGACACTGAACTGTATTGAGATGGCTCACAGGGCCGGATGGACGACAGTGATTTCACACCGTTCGGGAGAGACGGAAGATGCAATTATCGCTGACCTTTCGGTTGCTGTTAACTCAGGACAGATTAAGACAGGATCGATGAGTCGCTCAGACAGGATCGCCAAATACAACCAGTTGCTCAGGATAGAAGAAGAACTTGGCGATATAGCTGTTTACGGGTATAGATAATAGGTATCGGGTATCAGGTATCAGGTATCAGGTATCCTCCCTTCTGTCGTGAGCTCGCCCGGCAAGCCGGTCTCGGATCAGGTGGCGGGTATCAGGCGTAAAGGGCGTAACAGGCATAACAGGCGTAATGACTTAAAAACCGGATACCGGACACCGTTTTGCTCCCATTCGGTCGCGAGCTCGCCTTCGGCTCGGTTCCGTTCACCGTTTACCGTTCTTGTTAACATTTGTTAATAACTCATGTTCAAACATCGTTTATATCTATGGCCTGATTTATTTGGTCTGAGGCCGATCTCTTGTTATTTTTGTTTTACCAGATGAGCGATAAAAGGTTGTTCGGAAGGTGAGGAGGCAGAGAACCCTTCTTAACTGAAGCAGTAGTTGTCTCGTACAGACCTCAGGGTCTGCCGCCGGAAGAGCCGGAGACCTGGAAGCAAAGACAGAGTGGTGACACAAAGTCTGAGATGAAAGGAAAACCAGCAGAGATTCGCAAGAGTTCTTTAAAGGTTTGGTTGAGGAGGTTAAACTCTTCAGCACTCCGTTCCGGAAGATAAATCCCGCCGGGTTTATCCAGGGAACAGCCTGAAAGTGACACTGTAACAGGTTTCACCGGAAGGTCAGGGCAGGCGGCCCTCCGCAAGGAGACAAGCCAACAGCCGACCATAATAACTGTAATCTGGCATGGAAGGCAATTTCGGTTGCCTGAAATGAACGGGAACCATTCGACAGAAAGGTTCCCGTTACTGTTTTTACCATTCTCCCATTCTCCCATTACCTCATTACCTCATTACCTTATTACCTTATTACCTCATTTCACATTCTCACATTCCCCGGATATTCTATCTTTGCTGCCATAAGAATGTTTCAATTTGAAAGCAAAAGGTTACAACGGATTAAGCAGCTTCACCAGGAGGCTTGACAATGAGGGAGAACTGCTGAGAGTAACTGCATATGCAGATACTCAACTGGAGATAGCGGAGATTACCGACCGGGTGGTAAAGAGCAATGGCAAGGCTCTTCTGTTTACAAACAACGGCACCGGTTTCCCGGTTTTGATAAATGCATTCGGTTCTGACAGGAGAATGGCCCTGGCTATCGGACGAGAAAACCTCGATGAGGCAGGTGAAGAGATAGAGGAGCTGTTTGCCGGTCTTCAGGGAAATGCGGGAAAGGGTTTCCTGGCAAAACTTGGATCGGTACCACGCCTGATAAGGATTGCCGGGTTGCTGCCAACGAGGCTAAGGAGTCGTGGTGTGTGCCAGGAGAAGATTATGAAGGAACCAGACCTTAACCTTCTGCCTGTACTTAAATGCTGGCCGCACGATGGAGGAAGGTTTATTACCCTTCCGGTGGTTCATACCTGCAATCCTTTCACCGGCACCACAAATGCCGGTATGTACAGGATGCAGGTATTCGACGGGAAGACAACCGGGATGCACTGGCACAGGCACAAGACAGGGGCGAACCACTTTAATGAATGGAAGCGTAAGGGAGAAAGAATGCCTGTGGCCGTAACCCTGGGGGGTGACCCGGTTTACACCTATGCAGCGACCGCGCCTCTCCCTGAAAATATTGATGAATATATTCTTGCAGGATTCCTGAGAGGAAAAAGGGTGAGACTGGTAAAATGCCTTACCCAGGATCTTTGGGTTCCGGAAGATGCTGATTTTGTAATTGAGGGGTATGTAGACCCGACAGAGGATCTTCTCTTTGAAGGTCCGTTTGGTGACCATACCGGAGTATATTCCCTGGCTGACTGGTATCCTGCCTTTCATGTAACTGCAATAACTCACAGGAGTGATGCGGTATATCCTGCGACAATAGTGGGTATTCCACCACAGGAGGATGCATGGATAGGAAAGGCTACTGAAAGATTGTTTCTGGCCCCAATCAGGATGACCATGGCTGCCGAGGTGGAGGATATGCACATGCCACCTGCAGGAGTAGCACATAACCTGGTAATTGTAAGGGTTGATAAAAGGTATCCCGGACAGGGGATGAAGGTTCTGAGCACACTATTCGGGGCCGGACAGATGATGTTCAGCAAGTTCATTATCGTGGTGAGCGGCGAAGCAGATATCAGGGATTTTGATTCTGTGATGAACGAAATAGAAGCCAATTTCCGATTTGGTGAGGATATAATGTTTCTTAAAGGGCCGCTAGACGTACTCGATCATTCATCAGAGCGATTTTCATTCGGAGGCAAAATGGGAATAGATGCCACAGAAAAGTTGCCTGAGGAATGCAGACCTGATGAAAGAGAAGTTGGGTTTGCGTCAGAAGATTCACTAAGAACTATTGGCAGCTTACTGAAGACGAATTTTCCTGCCGTCGTGAAAGAGGCACTGCCCATAAGAAAAGGGATTCTCGGAGTCTGGTTGTTTACATCACGCAAGGCTTCTGATACCAAATCTGTTAAAGACTTTTTTGCAGGCTCTGCCGATGAAGCAGGAAGGTATATTGTCGTATTGCTGGAGGAGGGTGTCAGCCACCCTGACATAAACACGATACTCTGGCAGGTTGCAGGAAATACTGATCCGGTGAGGGATATAAATGCCGGAACGGTGATTACCATCGACGCCGGGTTCAAGCTACCTGAACGTGATGGTTTCAGCCGCGAATGGCCAAATGTTGTTGTCGCAGACGAGGCTACAATCTCTGGTATCGACAGAAGGTGGCATGAACTTACAGGAATGGAGTTTATTACATCACCGTCTGTGGCATTTTCGTGCCTGGTCGCAGGCAACGGTGCCTCTGCAACCCTAAGCGACAATAATAAAAACCAGTAAAGTCAGTTAACCCTATAGTTTTTTCAGTGGAAGTTGTACTTTTATAAAAATGTCTGGGATAGGGATACACCCTACAAGATTGGAGAGTAACAAATGATTTTTTATTTCACTTACCTTATTGCAGGTACTGCACTGTTTGTTACAGGTGACGGTGAAATATTCCGGTACCTCTTCTATTCCGTAGCTGTAATTGCATTTGTTTATTTCGTAATATGGGGCCAGACACGCAGCCTTCACAAGGCCAGGAGGCTGCTTAATGAGAAGGAGGATGCCCTCAGGCAGATTGCATTGCAGAGGGAGGAGCTTGAGTTCAAGAACAGGAATATCACAGACAGTCTTGTTTATGCCAAGAGGATACAGGAGGCTCTCATACCTTCATTCTCTTTTTTTGAAATGCACTTC
>CAYUOS010000059.1:0-18432 GCA_964446435.1 uncultured Rikenellaceae bacterium
CCGGCTTCCTGTATACTACAGGAGGCCTTCATCAGGTAAGGCTTACGGCAACAACCCTCAACGATTGTGCATCATCATTGGAAAGGACAATCGATCTGGGCGTGAAGCCTGAGGCAGATTTCTACTGGCTTAATGAGTGCCTTCACCCAGACGACTCGGTACACATATTTGATCGCACTCTCAAAGGCTCACCGGTTATTGCCCGTGCCTGGAACTTCTTTGACGGCAATCCTCCGCTCACAACCCTGAATCCAAGGTATCCAAAGCTGGCAGCAGGTTTCCTTCCCGTTGAATACATAGTGCATACAAACTATGTCGGTTGTGGTGATACGGCAAGAAAGGAGATCTTCATCAGACCTACCATCAAACTGAGTACTGACGACTATTACGAGGATTTTGAATCGGGACCGGGGGGCTGGATAGCTGATCAGGGCACCAGGAACACATGGAGTTTCGGAACGCCTGACAGGCCGGTGATAAACTCGGCAGCCTCCGGTTTCAATGCGTGGTACACAAGTTATGATATTGCTTCGCAGGCTCCTGCTGCATCATCGGTAACCAGCCCTTGCTTTGACTTCTCTGAAACCGTCAGGCCAATGATAAGCCTCAGTATCTGGAGAAGATTTGACCGTAACCGTGACGGGGCAGCCATACAATACAAGGTAGGAGACCATACAGACTGGGAATACCTGGGCACCCTGGGTGATGGGATCGACTGGTTCAACTCAACCCTTATTAAGGGAAGACCCGGTGGAGACCAGATAGGTTGGACAACCATATCTTCACCCGACGCCGGCTGGAAGGAGGCCAGAAGAAGACTCGACGAATTGAATGGAAAACGGGATGTTAAATTCAGAATAGCATATGGATCTGACGGAACCTCACAGGAAAATGACGGCTTTGCAGTCGACGATATTCGAATTGGCACGAGAACAAGGAATGTATTGCTTGAACACTTTACGAATAACTCATCATCAGCAGTGGTAAGGGCAAATCAGATTGTCAAAACCATGTCATCGGCTATGAAGAGTGATGTGATAAACATAAACTATCACACCAATTTCCCGGGATCAGACCTGCTCTATAATGATATTCCTGCAGATATGAGTGCCAGAATGCTCTTTTATGGGCTCACACGTGTTCCATGGTCAATAATAGACGGGGGAACACGAAATCAGCATGCGGGCATCTATGATTACCTTGTAGCAGATCTTGACAGCACGGAACTCCAGAAGCGAAGCCTTATCTCTCCGCAATTTACCATTGAGATTGATCCTGTGGTGTCGGGTGGGATGCTGCAGATTGGTGCAAGACTTACATCCCGTGAGGATTTGAATGAAGAGAATCTGACCCTCTATATCGCGGTTACTGCAAGGGAGATTAGTTCTGTGTCTTCACCAAATGGCGAGACACTATTCCGAAATACCCTCAGGAAAATGTTGCCTGATGCAGGAGGTACGAACCTTCCCAAGATATGGACCATGGGGCAGACATTTGAATCCCCCGACTTCTCGTGGAAGATTGCCAACATTTACGACTCGAAGGATATAGAGATTCTCGCCTTTATTCAGAATAACAACACACGGAAGGTTTACCAGGCAGTTGCTGCGCCGATCAGGGACATATCGGTCGGGGTTGAGTCAGTCTATGGAGAGAATGCCCGTTTTTCACTATTCCCCAATCCGACTTCAGGACGACTGGTGATTTCATTCGACGAACCACTGAAAATCAGGTCAACCCTTGAAATTATAGACCAGGCCGGCAGACCGGTGAAGCGATTCAATGCTGAAGCCGGACAGACATCTCTGGAGATAGACAATGTAGCTGTAGCCGATGGCGTCTACCTGGTAAGAATGACCTCTGGTAATCATACCCTGGGCCTTAGGAGGCTGATCGTTTCAGGTGCCGGAAGATAGACAACCATTCGTTCTGAAAAAGTATTAACTTTGCCCTCCTGATTCTGCCATGAAAAGGCAGAGTTCGCGAGGGCAACGGTTATTAATAGAGGTTATATGGGTAAGAATAGAGTGCTTCTGATGATCCTTGACGGATGGGGTATTGGTGATGGGTCGAGGGCTGATGTAATCAGCAGTGTGCCGACACCTGAGATGGACAAGCTGATGAAGGAGTTCCCTTCAACAAGGCTCAGGGCTTCGGGTGAAGATGTCGGACTCCCGGAAGGACAGATGGGAAACTCCGAGGTGGGTCATCTTAATATTGGCGCAGGCAGGGTTGTTTACCAGGACCTGGTTAAGATCAACAAGGCATGCCGGTCAGGAGAGATCAGCAAGAATGAGGTGCTCGTACGGGCTTTCTCCTATGCACGGGATAACAGGAAACAGGTACATTTTCTCGGATTGCTTGGTGACGGTGGTGTACATGCCTCTGATGAACACCTTTTTGCCCTTTGCGACATGACAAGGGAATATGGATTAAAGAATGTATTTATTCATGCCTTTGGTGACGGGCGCGATACCGATCCGAAAAGCGGTAAGCAGTTCATGACAAACCTTCTCGGACGCATTAAGGGTTCGGAGGTAAAGCTGGCATCATTCGCAGGCAGGTATTATGCAATGGACCGCGATAAGCGCTGGGATCGTGTCAAGGAGGCGTATGACATGCTGGTAAACGGAGTCGGAAAGAAAACACGCGACGTTATTTCAGCAATATCAGAGTCATATGATGGAGGCGTGACTGATGAGTTTGTCAAGCCGGTCGTTATTACCGATCTCAATAATCAGCCGGTCGGACTTATTCGTGAGGGAGATGTGGTCGTATTCACCAACTTCCGCAATGACAGGGCCAGGGAACTAACCATTGTGCTCACTCAGAAGGATATGCCCGAGTACGGAATGAAAACCCTCCCACTCCATTATTGTACCATGACTCCATACGATGCCACCTTCGAGGGGCTTCATGTTGTATTTCCCAAGGAGAATGTCGGTCAAACTATTGGTGAAGTGCTCTCAAAAGCCGGAAAAAGACAGCTCAGAATTGCAGAAACGGAAAAGTATGCTCATGTAACCTTCTTCTTTTCAGGGGGCAGGGAGGAGAAGTTTGAAAACGAGGAACGTATATTGGTTCCATCACCCAAGGTATCAACCTACGATCTAAAGCCTGAAATGAGTGCAATAGAGGTGAAAGATGCCGTGATAAAGGCAATCGGGGAGGGAGACTTTGATTTTATATGCCTCAACTTCGCCAATGGTGACATGGTTGGCCACACAGGGGTATATTCAGCAATCGAAAAGGCAGTAATGACGGTCGATAAGTGCGTAGGTGCCGTTGCAGAGGCCGCAAGGGCCAATGGATTTGAGACACTGATAATGGCTGATCACGGCAATGCCGACAATGCCGTCAATATTGACGGATCGCCAAATACTGCACACTCTCTCAATCCTGTGCCGCTTGTGGTAATATCTGACAGGGTAGAAAGTGCAAGTGAGGGTATTCTTGCCGATGTGGCACCTACCATCCTTAAGATGATGGGAGTGGAGGCTCCGTCAGAGATGACCGGTACTCCTCTGGTTGCATTCAGGAAATGATGTTACGCATCGGCGACACTGTCATCAGCCTTGATCTGCTCAGCGAAAGATTCCGCTGCGATCTCTCCGTCTGTAAAGGAAACTGCTGCAGGTATGGTGATGCGGGTGCCCCGCTCACTGTTGCGGAAGCTGAAATATTAAAGGAAATATACCCTGTTGTCAGGCAATATCTTCGAAAGGAGGGTATTGAATCTATCGAGAAAAACGGAACAAGCGTGACCGATGCTGAGGGCGAAAACGTAACAACCCTGATAGGTGATGCAGAGTGTGCATACACCATCCTCGACGGTGATATATTCATTTGTGCTATAGAAAAGGCATGGAATGAAGGCTTGATATCATTCAGAAAACCTCTCTCATGTCATCTGTTTCCTGTAAGGGTGAAGGATTTTGCCGATTTCACTGCGGTAAACTATGAAAAATGGTCGATATGCCAGGGTGGGAGGATGGCAGGCATCAGGGAGAAGCTGCCGGTCTATTCTTTTCTTAAGGAATCGTTGACAAGGGCATTCGGGCCAGAGTGGTACAGTGAGCTTGATACTGCACGCAGGGAGATGAATTCAGCAGGGTTGCTTGATGACTGAACCGTATTGCAGCTTCTCAGAAGGTTTGCTTTTTACTCCCTGCTTTCCTATCTTTAGCAGATTGGAAACAAACAAAAAAGCTAAATACAATGGAAAAGTTTACCAGGTACATCGATGAGAACCGCGACAGGTTCCTTAATGAACTGTTTGATTTTATCAGGATACCCTCAGTGAGTGCCAAGGCTGAGAATAAGGATGATATGGTAAGATGTGCAGAGTTCGTCAAAAAATCACTGCTTGACGCAGGAGCCGACAGGGCAGAGGTCTTTCCAACCGCAGGCCATCCGATAGTATACGGTGAGAAGAAGGTGAATGACACACTTCCAACAGTACTTATTTACGGCCACTATGACGTCCAGCCGGCTGAGCCCATTGAACTCTGGAAATCTCCCCCGTTTGAGCCGGAAATACGCGATGGGAAGATTTACGCAAGGGGTGCCGATGATGATAAGGGGCAGCTCTTCATGCATGTTAAGGCATTCGAGATGATGAACAGGATGTCGGAGCTGCCATGCAATGTCAAATTCATGATAGAAGGTGAAGAGGAGGTTGGCTCGGCCAATCTAGAGAGTTTTTGCACGGCAAACAAAGAGATGCTGGCATCTGATGTCATTCTGATATCTGATACCACCATGATAGCCCAGGATATCCCGAGCGTAACGTCAGGTTTAAGGGGGTTATCATACATGCAGGTGGAGGTCATCGGGCCCGACCGCGATCTTCATTCCGGTCTTTATGGTGGCGCGGTTGTCAATCCCTGCAATGTGTTGTGTGAAATGATAGCATCGCTCAAGGATGAAAACGGCAGGATTACAATTCCGGGATTCTATGATGATGTACTTGAGATAAGTGTTGCCGAGAGGAAAGATATGGCAAGGCGCCCCTACGATCACGACGATTTCATGAAGTCTATCGACGTAGATGCCCTGGGAGGGGAAGAGGGATTCTCAACACATGAAAGACTGGGTATCAGACCATCACTTGATGTAAACGGCATCTGGGGCGGCTACACCGGAGAAGGAGCGAAGACTATACTGCCTGCAAAGGCTTTCGCAAAGGTGTCAATGAGACTGGTTCCGAACCAGAATTCAGAAAAGATTGCACAACTTTTCATTAAGCACTTTGAGTCGATAGCACCTGCCGGGGTAAGGGTTAAGGCGGAGTATCTGCATGGAGGACAGGCATATGTCAGTCCGCTCGATACGCCTGAATATGAGGCTGCATCTCTGGCCATGGAGGCTACTTTCGGCAAGAAGCCGATTCCCGTACGCAGCGGTGGCAGTATCCCTATTGTTGCTGTATTTGAGAAGGTTCTTGGAACAAAATCGATACTGTTGGGTTTCGGGCTGGATGCCGATGCCATTCATTCACCCAATGAGAGCTACCCGTTGTTTAACTTCTTCAGGGGCATCGAGACGATACCTCACTATTACAGTAACTACGCAAGGTTGCTTGGAAAGTAACCAGGATACTTGTTATGACTCAACAGTAAGGGAGACAAGCTCAAGACGTGTTGACGAGACTTTCAGCACCCTGATGACGCTGTTGCCTACCATGATGACGTCATTCAATTTGGGTATGTTGCCATGATGGTAGAAGACAAGGCCGGCAAGGGTCTCGTAGTCATCCCTTTCCGGGAGGTTTAGGTTATAGCGCTCATTAAGGTAGTCGATATCAAGTCTGCCGGAGAAGATGTACTGGCCGGGGCCGGTCTCCTTCTCGGTGAAGTCGTATGAATCGTGCTCATCTTCAATGTCACCAACGATCTCCTCCAGCACGTCCTCGATTGTTACCATCCCCGAGGTTCCCCCGAATTCGTCGACGACAAGTGCTACATTGCGCTTGTCTTCAACGAAGATCTTCAGGAGCTTGTTGGCTGCCATTGTTTCGGGTACGATTGCAAGCTTTCTGAGGCATGATTGAATGTCAGGCGGGTTTTTGTACAGGTCCTTCAGTTCAAAATAGCCGATGATGTTGTCAATCGAACCTTCGAAGATCGGTATTTTTGAATACCCGGTGTCGATGAACTTCTGTTTGAGTTCTGAAACCGGCGAGTTAATGTCGAGGGCTACTATTTCGGTTCTGGGCACCATGCATTCCCGCAGTTTTACGTTTGGAAATTCAAGGGCGTTGCGGAATATCCTGATGTCGCTTGTCTCCGATCCGTTCTCCAGGTCATTCTCGCCCGCCATATTGACAAAATGGGTAAGTTCAGCCCTGCTGAAGACCATATCTTCGTTTTCGTCCCTGAATCTGCCTTTTCCGGCAACCATCCTTATGAGAAGGTTTGATATCCATAGAGTGAACCTGGCTATTGGGTAGAACACATAATAGAAGAAGACGGCGGGGATTCCGAGGCTGCGAAGGAAGAAGTTAGGGGAGATTATGAACAGGTTTTTGGGCAGGAATTCTGCCACGAACAGTATTATTATGGTTGAGAGAACAGTCTGAAGTATTAATGTAGCTGCGTCAGAACCCGTTAATTCATATAAAACCGGTGCGATCAGCCTTGCAAATATCAGACCGAATACTACCAGGGCGATGTTGTTCCCGACAAGCATTGTTGAGATGAACTGGCCGGGTTTCCTGACGAACATGGCAACTATCTTGCTTCCAAAGGCGCCCTGTTTCTTGTCGAGTTCAATCATCAGGCGGTTGGAGCTGATAAAAGCGATCTCCATACCGGAAAAGAAGGCTGAAAAGATTACTGCTACAAGGATAATCAGGATACTCTCCATAAGGCAAATCTAATCTTTTTTTCGCTGACGGCGCCTGAAAAGGTACATCGATGCAGAGATCAGCGATATGACAGCAAACGCGATAATGTTGCGTGTGTCACCTTTTGTGGCAGAGACAATAAGTGCCCCGGTTGAAAGAACAAAGACTGCCATCCAGGCAAACTCCATTATCATCCTGAAATTCCTATTCATCCTTTAGGTATATTATTGCATTGCCGTTCCTTATCTCCCATTTCGAGAAACGGGTATCTGATTCGAAACCGGTTCCCGAGATAATTCGCTCATCGCCGGTAATTCTGACAAACTTTTCGGTATAGATAAGCTCCTTCTCTTCATCCCAGTAGAGAAGTTCTGTCTCAAGAAGTTCATTCTGCTCGTTGCGGGCTTTTACCTCGTACCTCAACTCCCATAGCTTCATTGCCTCATCGTATTTGGCATATTGTGAGACTACTGAGGCAACCTGCTCCCTTTTGCCGTCGTAGAATATTACCTCAACGCCCTGCGGAAACTCGTTGAAGGTCTCGCTGTCGATGGTTCGTCTCTCGAGCAGAGGCGATCTCATTACCATCTGGACCCTTCCGGAATCAGTCTGAACAGTCTCAAAATTACGTACTACAAGCGACGGCAGCGATTTCACATCGGCTCCGGGAATTATCTCCAGGCTGTTGTCGCAGGATGAAAAAATTATTGCAGCCCCGGCAACCAGGACTGCAATAGTTCTCTTTATGTTTCTTATTCTACAATATGATTCCACTGTTATCTTCTGAAACGAACTGTCGTTCTTTCATTTATCCAGCCCTTCACGGTATAGGGTGCGCCCTCATCGTAGATACCCACAAAGAAAGCCTCCTCTCGTGTCGGGAAGTTGGCCGAGCATGATGCAATACTCTCATTTGCCCTGTCAGTAAGTTGAGGATCAAGGGTTTTGGCCTTGTTCAGGTAGTCAACTGCTATCCAGAAACGGGTTTTGTTCTCAAAATCATCACCGTTAAATGGGGCTACAGCATATGCCGACCCTATTATGAGGTGTGCAGTTCCGTTGTTGGGATTGTACCTGATCGATTCCCTGGCGAAGTCCCTTGCCTTTGAGTAGTCATTATTGGCAAGCTCGAATGTTGCAAGCATTGCCAGGTAGCTTGACTTGTTGTTAGGGTCGGTCTCGAGCTCAACAGCCTCAAGGAAGTACTTTTCTGCTGCAGCGAAGTTCTTGTTGCTTACGTTCATCTGGGCAAGATGATATGCTGCTGTAGCTGATCTCTCAATCTTGTATAGATTCTCTACACTTAAGTAGTACAGCTCAGAATCATTGCATTTTGCGTTGTCAAGAAGACTGATGACTTTCTTGAGAAGTGTTACATCATCAGGCCTTTCCTTTACCTTTGGTGTGAATAGGGGAATCAGGTTCTGGCAGGTAGCTACACCGCTCTGTCTGAAGAACCCGTCAACCATATCCTTTGCATTCTGATAGTCTGCAACCAACCTGCCAGATTGTATCCTTGCCTCTGCAATTTCTATCATCTTTGCATAGTTGTCAATAAAAGCTTCTTCCCCGATCTGGCGAGATGCCAGCATATTCAAGGAGTTGACCATCTGGGTAATCATTATTGGAGGGGTGATCTCTGAGGAGAGATCGGAAAGGTATGGCTGAAGAACATTGTATGACTCTTTAATCAGCTCAGGGTGGTTGTTGGCAAACTGATTCATGAAGCCGGCCTTCCTCAGATCCCAGGTTGGCTTGTCTCCGAAATACTGAGCCCTGCGATCCTGCATCATAAAGATGGTATCGAGAAAAGCCCTGTCTTTTGTCTTCTCATAAAAGGACTGGAACATTATCTCGCCCCTTACATAAATGTTGGTGGATGACGCCGGGCATTCATTGAAGTTCTGGCGCCAGAAACCGACAGCCATGTCGAAATTCCTTTGTTCGTAATAACCTGCATAAAGCGATTGATTCTTGACACATTCCAGACTATCTGCCGGTGTAGCTCCGAACCTTCCGACACGGTTGGTCTGAGCATCTGCAATAATCGCAGAAAGGGCTGCAAGAATAACGATTGTAAGGATCTTGTGTAATGTTGCTTTCATTTTTTGTTTTTTTCGTTAATCATATTTCGCTTTAAGGAACCAGTAATCGTAAAGGTTAAGGCTTAAACCAAACGAGAAGCAGTTCTCCCTGTGCAATCCTTTGTTAAAAGAACCTGCCCGCGAATTCCAGTCCATGAAGATATTGACTTTTGACCAGGAACGTGGCATCGGGAAACCTACACCAAAAGTAATGCCAAACTCTTTTATCTGCTCTCCGTTGAGGAAGAGGTAATTGTCTGTAATATGTCCGCCAACCCTGTATTCGAGTCTTCTGAAGTAATTGTAGATAGATCCCCTCTCGGGTATATATTCCAACCCGGCCCTGAAGCTGCTGGTTGAAGCCAGCAGATTGGAGGAGCCGTATAACTGTGCAGAAGACCAGTCTGATGTTGCGAATTCGGCAGCAGCTGTAAGTTTGTCCTTAATATTATAGCTGATTCCTGCCCTGATCGTCTGTGGCAGCCTGACTTTGCCATCAGATATCTCGGTCTTTGTTATGGTATCGGGTGACCATGGTGGTTGGCCGTAACTTGAAAAACGCATGAAGAAATCACTGTACGTCGATTTGTACTCACTGCCAACTGCCCATGAGACACCGGGCGTTACCGATCGCCGGTTATTGAGATTAAATGTATATTGCAGCCCTGTCTCAAAGCCAATGCCACGAACCGTAAGCTTCTCCTCCTTGCGGCTTATAAACGATGTGGGATCAGATTCAAGGTAATACTCATTTATCCTGTTAAGCTCTCCGAAAAGAACACTCATGTTTACCCCTGCTGCCAGGTTCGGAATCAACATCACACCTGTTCCGATGAATGCCCGGTTCAGTCCACCCATACCCTTGTGGGTAATGTTCAGCAAACCTGTCTGAGGATCGTAGTCAGGGTCGTTCTGGTCTATATGACGCGAAATATAGTAATAGCCGTTACTGTATGGGGTAACCCCTGCCGTAAAGCCCCATCCCTTTGAAAGAGGGAATGAGATTACCAGGTGGTCAAAGTTCATGTCGTCGCTGAAATGCTTCCCTGCCTGTGCCTTAAGGAAGGATGCACTGTAGTCTATGCCGAAGTCGAATACGAAAGAGTTTGTATCAAGACTTGCGTATGAGGCAGGATTTGACCATGATACCGAGGTGTTGTCCTTAAGTGAAACCGATACTCCCCCCATTCCTGCTGACCTGAAGTTATAGGCCGGCTCAAGTATTCCAAGATTGAACCTTGCATAGGGTGAGTTTACCATCTTCTGACCAAATGATGGTATAAAAACCGATAAGCATGCTATCAATGCTACGATCCTATAGTTTCTAATGTGCATTATAATTCAGTATGAAATTTAAACCCCTGGTCACAAGATCGGCATCAACTTCAGGTCTGGAGACTGTCTTTGCCGCCAGAAATTCTGCATCGCCTCCGGTCATGAGAACCAGGCCGTCAGGATATATTTTTTTAAAAGTGCGAATATACTCATTTATTTCAAAAACAATTCCATTTACCACTCCGCAGTTGATCGCGCTTCTGGTGCTGCGGGCGGGAAAAACTGCCTCCTCAGCCCTCTCAACCCGTGGAAGCCGACCCGTAAAACTGCTCAGTGCCCTGAAGCGGAGATCCACACCCGGCGAGATCGCACCACCGTGAAAAGTGCCTCTGTTCAGAACATCATAAGTTACTGCGGTTCCTGCATCGATTACCAAAACGCTCCGGTCTCCGTATTTATTGTATGCTCCTGCAACACCGGCAATCCTGTCCATGCCAAGGGTTTCAGGCGTCTCATAGTCAATCGTGAATGGCAGTGACGATTTGTGGCTCAGTTGATGCACATACCCTGAGACCTCTTCCACTTTGCTTAAAAGATCCCCTGGGATATCTCTTACTGTTGAGATAATAGCCTTATCTGCACGGTTCTTCATATCGGAGAAGAACCTTAGCATGGCTTCATGACCTGAGAGCCTTGCTGTCAGCACTATTTCTTCATTCTCAATCAGGGCGATCTTCTGAGTCGTATTCCCTATATCAATTATCAGATTCATCTGCGGTTCTTCAGATGGCACAAAAATAGAAAAAAACTAATGGGCTTCAGCCATCTCCATCAAAATCAGGCGTGCAGCATTCACACTGTTTATGCCTGTAATTGTGAGAGTAAGCCTTTTATCCTTTTGTCTCATTCTCATCTGTCCCTGTCTCTTGTTGACATAACTCATAAGGGAGGCAAACCTCTGAGACCGGTAAAAGACTGAAGCCGGATCAGAATCGAAGGTAACAATCATCATTTTGCCCTTAAGGGATATCTTCTCCATACCCAGACCACCGGCAATCCATTTGAGCCTTACCACGCTCATAAGAGCTGATGCCTCAGGGGGTACAGGACCGAAACGGTCTTTGAGTTTCAGCTCATACTCCTCAAGCTCCTTCTCGTTCCTAATCTCGTTCAGCTCACGGTAAAGCCTGATCCTTTCAGGAATATTCGAGACATAGTCGTCAGGGAACATTATTTCAAGGTCAGTATCGATCTGTACTTCTGGTATTCCTGACTCAGGCATGATTGGTTTGTCTTCCACATGTGCCTGCTCAGCGTCTATTCCTTCCTCCTCTCTCAGTTCCATTGCGGCTTCATCAAGGATTCTGCGGTATGTCTCAAATCCGATATCGGCAATGAAGCCACTCTGTTCACCTCCAAGGAGATTCCCTGCTCCGCGTATGTCGAGATCCTGCATTGCAATATTGAAACCACTGCCCAGTCCTGAAAACTCCTCTATCGCCAGAACGCGTCTGCGCGCATCATGAGAGAGTGATGTTAGCGGCGGGATCAGCAGATAGCAGAAGGCCTTGCGGTTAGAGCGTCCCACCCTGCCCCTCAACTGGTGCAGTTCCGACAGTCCGAACTGATGAGCATCATTTATGAATATGGTATTTGCATTGGGAATATCAAGGCCTGATTCAATAATTGTGGTAGCCAGCAATACATCAAAATCACCCTGTATGAAACCTGACATTATGTTTTCCGCCTCCTGTCCGGGCATTTTTCCGTGAACCACAGCTGTCTTGATACCGGGACAGATGCGTTCAATCGTACCCTGCATCACCTTAATGCTTTCTACCCTGTTGTGAATAAAGAAGACCTGACCGTTGCGGCCTGCCTCATACTCAATTCCCTCCCTGATTATATCCTCATTGAAGCCATGCAGTTCGGTTACGATCGGAACCCTGTTTGGAGGAGGTGTATTTATTATTGACATGTCACGGGCGCCAATGAGCGAGAACTGAAGGGTTCTGGGGATAGGGGTAGCAGAAAGAGTCAGTGTATCGACATTTGCCTTTAGCCGCTTGATCTTCTCCTTTACGGCTACACCGAACCGCTGCTCTTCATCAATGATCAGAAGTCCCAGGTTTTTGAATTTTACATCAGAACCAACCAGGCGGTGAGTGCCTATAATGATGTCGATAGAGCCATCAGCAATGCCTTCGGCGATCTTCTTCTGGTCAGCCGGCTTTCTGTGGCGGCTGATATAATCTACCTTGCAGGGGAAGTTCTCAAGCCTTGCCTTGAAGGTGCGGTAGTGCTGTAATGCAAGAATTGTTGTAGGTACCAGTACCGCTGTCTGCATCCCGTCTGTGGCGGCCTTGAAGGCTGCCCTTACAGCCACCTCAGTCTTTCCGAAACCAACATCGCCGCATATCAGCCTGTCCATCGGGTGTTCACCCTCCATGTCCTTTTTGACCATTTCGGTTGCAGAAACCTGGTCGGGAGTGTCTTCATAAATGAATGAAGCCTCAAGCTCTCTCTGAAGATAGGAATCAGGAGAAAATGCAAATCCGGGCATGCTTATCCTGCTGGCATATATCTTTATCAGGTCGCGGGCAATATCCTTAACCTTTCTCTTTGTTTCCTGCTTCAGCTTCTGCCATGCCCCCGAACCAAGCTTGTGAATCCTTGGCTCTTCAGCATCGCGTCCCTTGTATTTTGCTATCCTGTGAAGTGAATGTATTCCAACGTAAAGTATGTCATTGTCTCTGTATACCAGCTTGATTGCCTCCTGAATCCTTCCGTTGACCTCTATCTTTTCGAGACCACCGAAACGGCCAATGCCATGGTCAGTGTGCACAACATAATCACCCGGATTCAGTCCTGTGATCTCTCTGACAGATATGCTGTCCTTTTTCGTGAAATATCCGCGTATCCTGAAGCGGTGGTACCTTTCGAAAATCTGGTGGTCGGTGTAAACCGCACTCTTCAGGTCGTGGTCGATGAAGCCTCCGTGAAGATTGAATAGCAGTGTGTCAAAAACTGCCAGTGGATCAATCTCGGTGAATATGTCACGCAGCCGCTCAATCTGGGCCTCACTTTCCGAAACAATGCAATTTGTGTAGCCCTTACCTGTGTTATCCTTCAGCCTCTCTCCCAGCAGTGAGAAGTTCTTATTGAAATGAGGTTGCGGTTCTGTATTGAATATATAATTTCCCGGAACCGGAGTTGATATACTCTTTCCGACATTCAGATGCCTGAAACGGGAGACCTCCTCGAGTATACGGTTACCGGTCAGCAGAGATGCCAGGGTCTCTTCATCCCTCTCGTTCTTTTCGCCGGCGGCTGTGCTGAAATATATCTCATTTATCCTTTCCCTTATATACTCGGGTGAATGAACCCATATTACTGCATCTTCGGGCAGGAAATCAAACAATGAATCCCTTATCTCCTCTAAAGTAACGTCCTGAATGTTGGGAATAAGGCTTATCTCGTTTACAATCTGTTCAGACAGCTGATCGTCAGGATTGAAGATACGTATCGATTCTACGGTGTTTCCGAAGAAATCGAGCCGGAAAGGCCTGTCGGTTGAATAGGAGAAGAGGTCGATTATACTCCCCCTGACGGCGTACTGTCCAGGCTCATAAACAAAATCTTTCCGGGTGAAACCATATTCCTGAAGCATCTCCTCAATAAACTCAGGAGAAAGATCCTCACCTCGCTTTATCTTCAGGGTGTTCTTCCTGAGGTTCTTCCTGCTTATAACCTTTTCCATTATTCCCTCAGGATAGGTTACGATAAAGTTTCTTCTGGTGGCTGAGGCAAGGCTGCTAAGTACATTTGTTCTCAGTACGATGTTGGCTGCATCGGTTTGGTTATACCTGGCAGAGCGCTTGAAGCTTGAAGGGAAGAATAGTACACTCTCATCACCGGTCGCCGAAAGCAGGTCATTATAGAAATAGGCCGCATCATCCTTCTCGGGAAGTATAGCCAGAAACTGAGTTGCGGAGTCTTTGAAGATCGCACCTGCCAGCAGGGACGCCGACGAGCCAGTCAGTCCCTGCAGACTTATCACTGAAGTCCGGTCGCGGGTAAATTCCTTAAGAATGGGTTCATACAGGGGATGATGCCTGTAGAGTCCTGCCGGGCCTGCCTGCCTCCTTTGCTCCTCTGTCAGCCGATGGTCATTCACAATCGTTTTCCTTGCAATGATCGAGGAACTCTTCCAACTTATTGACCATGTTTGCAGAACCTACGTAGAATGGTGCTCTTTCATGCAGTGAGGAGGGCTCAAGGTCAAGTATCCTCCTATGGCCGTCAGACGCCTTGCCACCTGCCTGCTCGGCGAGGAAGGAGATGGGATTGCATTCATAAACGAGGCGCAGCTTTCCGCGTGGTGCATTTTCATATTCGGGATAGAGGAATATTCCCCCCTTCAGAAGATTTCGGTGGAAATCTGATACCAGCGATCCTATATACCTCGATGTATATGGTCTGTTCGTGCTGTTGTCATTCTCCTGGCAGTATTTTATATATTGCTTTACACCGGCCGGGAACCTGATATATTTGCCCTCATTTACAGAATAGATACTTCCATCGGTTGGTGTTTTGATATCAGGGTGTGAAAGACAAAACTCTCCCATCGAAGGATCAAGAGTGAAGCCGTTGACGCCATTGCCTGTTGTGTATACCAGCATTGTCGACGAGCCATAGATGACATATCCGGCTGCCACCTGTCGTGAACCTGGTTGGAGAAAATCCTCTTTTGCCGCCTTCTCACCCCTTGGCGAAAGCCTTCGGTAGATTGAAAAGATTGAGCCTACCGAAACATTGACGTCTATATTTGAGGAACCGTCGAGGGGGTCAATGCAAACAACGTACTTCCCATCCCTGCCAAAGGCATCAGTGAAGACTATCTCACTCTGATTCTCCTCTGACGCAAGCCCGCAGCATTCTCCGCTTGAAAGGAGGGCGTCGATAAAAACCTCATCTGCGTAGATGTCAAGTTTCTGCTGCGTCTCGCCCTGGACATTAATTGAGCCTGCCTTGCCAAGGATTTCAACGAGGCCGGCTCTGCGGATCTTTGTGTTCACCATCTTGGCAGCCGTGCCGATGTGATGAAGAAGGGTCGAGAGCTCCCCCTTTGCAAATGAGAAATCCCTCTGCTTCTGTATAATGAAGTCATTGAGGGTAGTAATGTTGTAACTGTTCATTCAGGTTAGTTTTGGGTATGGGTTGGTACAAAAGTAACAACAATAATTGTTTTTGAAAACCCGTTCAGCCCGTCATTCCGCCATAATAACCCTGAAGAGTGCTCTGTGTCCGAAAAACGTACCCTGACTGTCTCTGAACTCGTAACCCAGTATTATCGATTTCACGATTTTCTTTAGTTCGCCTGTGGCGCTGTTATAGTACCAGTCCTCAGTAAACTGAATTTTGGCTACCCCTGAACCCGATGATTTCATCTCTTTAACCATCTTTCCCGCCTCCGATGGCCTTAGTGATTCGCCGGTTAACAAATCGTATGCTGCAAGGGTTCCTGCATATATCTTTTCAAAGATATCCTCCAGCATCATGTTGCCGTCATATCCGCTTACCCGTTCTGATTCCCAGGGGTCTGCCTCTTTTGGAGGGGCTACAATTACATCGTAGTTAATATCAGCTGCAATAAGAACAAAGCCGGAATCAGCCTGTGCTGACATGGGTTTATGGAGGTTAGCCCGTGTTCTTCTCCTCTCATTGCATCCTGATGATAGAAGTATCGCTGAGATAGCTGACAGAACAAGGTAGGTTGCAAGTCTTTTCATTCTCCACTATTGCCTGAAACGAATCTGTTGCCCCCTGTAATCCTGGTTTATAACACCTTTATCGTATACAATCACGCCGTTCACAATTGTTGTTTCCACCTTCGACCTGAATGATTGCCCGGTGAATGGAGACCACCCGCACCGGTAAAGGATGTTGTCATACCATACTTTCCATTCACTCTCTGGGTTGACAATACATATGTCTGCCTTATAACCCTCGCGGATAAACCCTCTCTCTTCAACGCCGAATAGTATAGCAGGATTATGGCACATTTTCTCTACTATCTTTTCCATACTGATGATACCCTGATAATGCAGTTCCATCATTGCAACAAGCGAGTGCTGCACAAGGGGGCCTCCCGAGGGAGCCTCGTTGTATGACCTGCTCTTCTCTTCTATGGTATGTGGTGCATGGTCGGTTGCTATGATGTCAATCAGATCATTATTGACAGCCTCCCTGAGAGCCTTTCTGTCATATGCAGTCTTTATGGAGGGGTTCCATTTTATAAAATTCCCCCTGGTATCGTAGGCAGTCTCATCAAACCATAAATGGTGAACACAGACTTCGGCTGTTATATGCTTATCCTTAAATGGCAGGTCATTGCTGAACAGCTTCATTTCGTCTGCGGTTGAGAGATGCAGTATATGAAGCCTTGTGCCGTATTCCTGCGCCAAAGCAACGGCTTTTGCCGAGGAAGTAAAACACGCCTGACGGCTCCTTATCTCGGGATGGAGGTAAACAGGTATCTTTTCTCCATACCTGATTCTTGCTGATTCAAAGTTCCTTTTAACTGTCTCTTCATCTTCACAGTGGCATGCAACAGGAGCTTTCACGTTCCTGAATATCTCCCTGAGAGTGGTCTCGTTGTCGACAAGCATGTTACCCGTCGATGAGCCCATAAACACCTTCACTCCGCAATACAGCGAACGGTCGGTATCAAGAAGGTCGTTCAGGTTATCGTTGGTAGCACCAAGGTAAAAGGCATAGTTGATGAGTGAGTTTTCTTCCGCAATCTTCAGCTTAGCCCTTAGCTCAGCCTCATTGGTGGTAGGAGGCTTCGTATTTGGCATCTCCATGAAGGTGGTTACTCCTCCTGCAGCAGCAGCGCGTGATTCTGTGAGAATTGACCCCTTATGGGTAAGCCCCGGTTCCCTGAAATGTACCTGGTCGTCAATTATGCCGGGGAGTACAAACATTCCATGAGCATCAATAACCCTTGCATTGCCAGGAATAATCTCCTTGTCAATTATGCCGGCGGCGGCAATTCTTTCATCGACTATCAGAATGTCTCCGGTGTATGTCCGGCCCTCATTAACGATAACCCCTCCCTTTATATGAATAGTGCTCATGATCAGTCTGTTTTTTGCCTCACCGACCTGGTGAACAGGCTTCTGATTTTCATCCTCAGTACTCCCCACAGGGCCTCGTTGAAGATGCCTCCGGTCATCTTTGATGTTCCCATCTTCCTCTCTGTGAAGATTATGGGGATCTCAACGATATTATACCCCATTCTCCATGCATTGAATTTCATTTCAATCTGAAAAGCGTATCCTACTGACCTGATCAGCTCGGGCCTGATTTTTTCGAGTACCTCTCTGCGATAGCATTTGAAACCCGCGGTAGTGTCTCTGACCTTCATTCCTGTTATCATTCTGACATAGATTGAGGCGAAATATGACATCAATACCCTGCTCAGGGGCCAATTGACGACATTCACCCCGCTGATGTAGCGTGATCCGATTGCTACGTCTGCCTTGTCTTCGTGGCAAGCCTTATACAGTCTTTCCAGGTCATTCGGATCGTGGGAGAAATCTGCATCCATCTCGTAGATGTAATTATAGTCTCTCCCGAGTGCCCATTTGAACCCTGTGATATAGGCGGTACCCAATCCCAGTTTACCCTCTCTCTCAATCAGGTGAATGCCCTGATATTCAGACTGTAACTTTTTTACAATCGAGGCAGTGCCGTCAGGAGAACCGTCATCTATTACCAGTATATCAAATCTGTGCTCAAGATTCTTGATTGCCCTTATCAGCAGTTCAATGTTCTCACTCTCATTGTAGGTTGGTATGATTACCAGGTTTGCCATCCCTTTCCGTCTATGCCGCTAAAGTAACTAATTCACTCCACATGTCATTCCATAATTACTTATTATCTCCGAAAAAAAAAGTGGCAAAATAGTTGTGAATATGAAACAAGTCGTTACTTTTGCACCCGCTTTCAGAGGAAAGCAGGTTCTTTGGCAGGTTTTTCGGATCCACTTTACTGACAGTCAGGGGCTTTTGTTGAACCTGATCTGATTGTAAAAATCGAGCAGAATAATTTGCAGGGAATTTTACGAAGCATTATCTTTGTCGTCCCTTTCCTTGAATTTTTTTGGGTTTGGGTAAATAGGAAGAGTTCTTTGAATATATTGAGATAAAGACAGGCGGG